>NZ_JBFRCU010000117.1:0-19935 GCF_052113205.1 Inquilinus sp. YAF38
CGGCTGGGTCGTGCCGTCGGCCGGCGGTGTCGCCGGCGTGGCAGGTGCCGCCGGGGCGGCGGCATCCGGTGCCGCCGGCGCCGGGGCGGCTTGGCCGCTCTCCTGCTTCTGCCGCTCCGCCTCGACCGCCGCCATCTGCGTCTGGATGAAGGTGGCCAGCTTGCCCGAAGCGTCGTCCGCCAGCGCCTTTTCGGTCTCCAGCGCCTGGTGGAAGAAGGCGCTGTAGTAGTTGTCGTCGAGGGTGAAGACCAGCGACGCCGCGATCTTCTGCTGGTTCATGGTGCAGCTCAGCTCGGCGCGCTTGACGGCATAGGGGCCCTCGATCACGGCCGGCTGGTCGCTGCTCTGCCAATCGGTGCCGCAGACCGACTTCATGATCTCGAGGTAGCGCTTGGCGAACTGGTCGATCTCGACCGCATCGCCGCGCGGCTCCTGGTGCAGGCCGCCGACGACCTTGCCGTCGGTGCCGACCTGCCAGGCCTGGTTGATCTGCAGCGGGTCGCGCGGCAGCTTGCGCGGATCGGCGATGCCGACGTCCTTGATGCCGGCGCCGTTCAGGATGTCCTGCAGCGCGCCGACCGGCATGCCGAAGCCCTGTGCGCCGATCAGGGTGCGCGGGTCGCCGCCCTGCTGCTGGCCGCCCTGCTGCTGGCCGCCCTGCTGCTGGCCACCGGCACCGGCATTGCCCTGGGCCTGGGCGATCAGCTTGCGCGCGGTCTCGATGCAGTCCCGCAGCCCGCCGAGGGCGGCCCCGGTGCCGCTGAGCGCGAAGGTGAACTCGCCCTTCGGGGTGGTCACGATCGCCTTGCTGCCCTTGGCCAGCAGCTGGAACAGCTGGCCGTCCTGTCCGACCGGCAGGACATAGGCGACCGGGGAGACCGGAACGATGTCGAACTGCTTGTCATAGGCGGCATCGACCCGGATACGGCCCTTGCCCTTATCGGCTTCCTTCAGGCCCCAGTTCTGCTTCACGACGGCGACGTTGAACAGGTAGTTGGGGTTCAGCGTGAAGGCCAGCGTCAGCCCGCCATCATAGGGCTTCGACACGTCGCAATGGCTGAACTGCTGGTTCTGCGGGTTCGGAACGGCACCGCCCTTCCAGCCGCCGGCGTCGATCTTGAATTCCTTCGGCAGCGGAGCCTGCCGGCCCTGCGGTGCCGCCTGGGCCGGAGCCGCCTGAGCCGGTTGGGCAGCGGCAGGCGCCTCCGCCGGCTTCGCAGGCTGTGCCGGGGGCGCGGCCTGCTGCGCGATCGCCGGTGCGGCGAACAGGAGCGGGAGCAGCGCCGCGCCGGCGCGGAGGGTCGAAAAATTCATTACAGGACGCGTCCGTCTGATGTATCCGGGCGGGTCAGTCTCGAGCCTTTCCCGCAGGGCGGGCCACACTCGTCCAAGGCGGAGCGGCTTGTCAATCCGCCAGAACGAAACGCGGCGGCTACCAGCGCAGATACAGCGCCAGGAACATGTAGGCGGCGAAGGCCAGCAGCAGCACTCCGGCGACCCGGTCGATCCACAGCAGCGTCCGCGGCGTCAGCCGGCCGCCGGTGGCCGAGACGATGAAGCTCAGCGCCGTGAACCAGGAGGCGGACCCGACCAGCACGCCGGCGACCAGGATCAGGCCGGAGGCGATGGACAGCGTCTCCGCCAGCCCGACCGCGGTAAAAGCGGTGGCGAAGGTCAGGATCGTTATCGGATTGCTGAGGGTCAGCAGGAAGGCGGTGGCCACCGCCGCGACCTCGCTGCTCTCGGTCCGCCCGGTCTCCGGATCGCGCTCGATATGGCCGGCATGCAGCAGGGTGCGCACGGCCAGCACGGCCAGCACCGTGCCGCCGATCAGGTGCAGCGCGTCCTTCAGCGTGATCAGCCAGGCGCTCAGCGCCACCATGCCGAAGGCGGCGATCAGGCCGAACAGCCCGTCCGCGAAGGCGGCGCCGATGCCGGTCAGGATGCCGAAGCGGGTGCCGTGGATCAGCGTCCGGCGGATGCACAGGACACCGATCGGGCCGACCGGCGCGGCAATGGCGATGCCCAGCGCGATGCCTTTGGCGAACAGGAAGGGATCGGTCATCACGTGTGGGGTGCCGCCGGCCTCGTGTTACGTCGTGTTACAACAGAACGATCGCGAATGGTGGTTCGCCGGCCCTTCGATTAAACCAATGCGAGGTCGAAACCAACGGGGGCGATTCGGATGGACGTGAAACTCCGCCTCGATGCCATCGGTCGCACCCTGGTGCTGGCGCTGCAGGAGAACGCCCGCGCCAGCTATGCCGAGCTCGGCCGGCTGGTCGGCCTGTCGCCGCCGGCGGTGGCCGAGCGGGTGAAGCGGCTGGAGGATCAGGGCGTGATCAAGGGCTTCCGGGCCGAGGTCGACCGCGGCCGGCTCGGCTACGGCCTGTCCGCCTTCGTCCGGCTGCGCTGCCGGGCGGAGACGTTCCCGGCTGTCGAGGCCTTTGCCCGCACCGTGCCCGAGGTGGTGGAGTGTCACGAGGTCGCGGGCGAGGACGCCTATGTCTTCAAGCTGGTGGCCCGGTCGATCCAGCATCTCGACGAGATCCTGCTGCGCCTCGCCGCCTTCGGCGCCACCACCTCCTCGCTGATCCTGTCCTCGCCGGTCGCCGGCCGGGTGCTGCCGCCGGCGGGCGAGTGACCCCTCGACCGCTTTCCTGTTGCGGCGCGGCACGCCCGCGCCGCAATCTGCCCGCAATGGCCGACCGCCTCTGAAGGGACGATGTTCGACAAGATCCTGATCGCCAATCGCGGCGAGATCGCCTGCCGCGTCATCCGCACCGCGCGGCGCATGGGCATCAAGACCGTGGCCGTCTATTCCGAGGCCGATGCCGACGCGGTGCATGTCCGCATGGCCGACGAGGCGGTGCCGATCGGCCCGGCGCCCTCGGCCCAGTCCTATCTGGTGATCGACCGGATCGTCGAGGCATGCCGCGCCACCGGCGCCCAGGCGGTGCATCCCGGCTACGGCTTCCTGTCGGAGAATCCGCGCTTCTGCGCGGCGCTGGAGGCGGCAGGCATCGCCTTCATAGGCCCCGGCGTTCACGCCATCGAGGCGATGGGCGACAAGATCGAATCGAAGAAGCTGGCCCAGGCCGCCGGCGTCTCGACCGTGCCCGGCCATCTGGCGCCGATCCTGGACGAGGAGGAGGCGGTCGAAGTCTCCCGCCGCATCGGCTACCCGGTGATGATCAAGGCGTCGGCGGGCGGCGGCGGCAAGGGCATGCGCGTCGCCGGCAACGACGACGAGGCGCGCGAGGGCTTCCGCTCCGCCCGCAACGAGGCGCGCTCCGCCTTCGGCGACGACCGGGTCTTCGCCGAGAAGTTCATCGAGGAACCGCGGCACATCGAGATCCAGGTGCTGGCCGACGCGCACGGCAACACCGTCTATCTCGGCGAGCGCGAATGCTCGATCCAGCGCCGCCACCAGAAGGTGATCGAGGAGGCGCCGTCGCCCTTCGTCAACGAGGCGATGCGCCGGGCCATGGGGGCCGAGGCATGCGCCCTGGCCCGTGCGGTCGGCTACAAGTCGGCCGGCACGGTCGAGTTCATCGTCGGCGCCGACCGCTCCTTCTACTTCCTGGAGATGAACACCCGCCTTCAGGTCGAGCATCCGGTGACCGAGGCGGTGACCGGCCTCGACCTGGTCGAGCTGATGATCTGCATCGCCGCCGGCGAGGAGCTGCCGTTCCGGCAGGAAGATGTGCGGCTCGAGGGCTGGGCGGTCGAGGCCCGGGTCTATGCCGAGGATCCGCTGCGCGGCTTCCTGCCCTCGATCGGCCGGCTGACCCGATACCGCGCGCCGGAGGAGGGGCCGCAGGTCCGCGTCGACACCGGCGTCGAGGAGGGCGGCGAGATCTCGATGCATTACGACCCGATGATCGCCAAGCTGATCGGCATCGGCGCGAACCGGGACGCTGCCATCGCTGCGATCCGCAGCGCGCTGGACGGCTTCGTGATCCGCGGGGTCAACCACAATATCCCGTTCCTGGCGGCGCTGATGCACCATCCGCGCTTTATCGAAGGCCGGCTGACCACCCGCTTCATCGCCGAGGAGTTCCCGGACGGCTTCCAGGGCACCGCGCCGGCGGGCGAGGCCGCCGACCGCGTCGCCGCGCTTGGTGCCGCCCTGCTGCATCGGCAGGCTGTCCTGCGCGGCTCCGGGGCGACGGCGCGGGACTGGGTGCTGCGCGGCGCCCGGCAGAACCGGCCGGTGACGGTGGCGCCTGATGCCGATGGCTGGCGCGTGACTCTCGACGGCCGGTCCTTCGCCATCCAGGGGTATTGGCGCCCGGGCGAGACGCTGTTCGACGGCACGATCGACGGCACGCGGATGGTGGCGCAGGTCGACCGCCGCCCGGTGGGGCTGCGTCTGACCCATGCCGGTGGCGAGTCCGACCTGGTGCTGCTGACGCCACGCGCCGCGGCGCTGGCCGAGCTGATGCCGGTCAAGGCGCCGCCCGACATGTCGCGCTTTTTGYTGTCGCCGATGCCCGGCCTGCTGGTCTCGGTCGCGGTCGCCGCGGGCGACCCGGTGCGCGCCGGGCAGGAGCTGGCGGTGGTCGAGGCGATGAAGATGGAGAACATCCTGCGGGCCGAGCGCGACGGCGTCGTCGGGGCCCTGCACGCCAAGCCGGGCGACAGCCTGGCGGTCGATCAGAAGATCCTGGAATTCGCAGCGGCCTGAGGGCCGGGAGAGCGCCATGAACCGAACCCTCCGTATCGTCCTGCCGGTGCTGCTTCTGGCGGGCTGCGGCGACGGCTACATCCCGCCGGAGAATCCGGGGCCGCCGCCGCCGATCGCCTCGATCAAGGGCGACGACCTGCATCCACCGCCGGGCCCGACCGATCCGTTCATGATCCGGGTCGACGACCGGGCGATGGGCGCCTGGGCCGATTACTGCACCCGGATCAAGGACATGGCCGGCCCGAACCGCCCGCCGAGCGCGGAGAAGACGCGGATCGAAGGCGACCTGAAGAAATGCGAGGAGATCTTCGCCCAGTGAAAGCGGCCAACGACGAGAGCGAGACCCGCACGCGCTGGTTCGCCGACGTCATGGCCGGCCGCGGGACCGAGCGTCGAAACGATCTCGGCGTGGCGGTCGGCGACCACACCCAGGCGCTGCTGGTCGAGCTCGAGACCGTGTTCGGCGCCGGCGCCTGGGTCGCCAGCGTGATCCTGGCGGTCGCCGTGATCGAGGCGCATCTGCGCGAGCAGACGATCGCCTCCGGCCGGGTGATCGACCCCTATCTCAACGCCGGGGCGTTGTTCGCCGAGGCCGGGCTGGACGAGCGCTTCGACGTGCTGCGCCGGGCCCGCAACCGGGCGCTGCACGTCTCCGACCCGCCGACGCTGACGGTCGACATGCACTGGTTCGAGGCCGAGCGGCTGGAGGCCGAGGCACGCTTCGCCATCCGCCTGGTCGCCACTGCGCTGTATGGCGGCGCCCTGCCGGAGGAACCGGAGGAATGAGCGGGGAGCGCAAGGCGCTGTCGCTGCGCATCACCGGCCGGGTCCAGGGTGTCGGCTACCGCGCCTGGCTGGCCGGCCAGGCCGAAGCGGCCGGACTTGACGGCTGGGTGCGCAACCGCCGCGACGGCTCGGTCGAGGCGCTGCTGTCCGGCCCGGCCGAGGCGATCGACCGGGTGGCCGCCGCCTGCCGCCGCGGGCCGAGAATGGCGCTGGTGGACCGGATCCAGGTGGCGGAGGCGGAGTCGCCGGACCGTCCCGGTTTCGACCAATGGCCGACGCTGTGACCGGGGCTCCGCGGCTCGGCGTCGGCGCCTTCATCCGGGACGAGTCCGGCCGGCTGCTGCTGGTGCAGCGGCGGCGGGAGCCGGAGGCCGGGCATTGGGGCCTGCCCGGCGGCAAGGTCGATTTCGGCGAGACGGTCGAGGCGGCGGTGCGTCGTGAGATCGAGGAGGAACTGGGCGTCGTGCTGCGGCTCGACGGGTTGCTCTGCCTGGTCAACCAGATCGACCGGGCGGCCGGCAGCCATTGGGTGGCGCCGGTGTACCGCGCCGCCATCGCCGCCGGTGAGCCGGTCAACCGCGAGCCGGCGGCCCTGGCCGCGATCGGCTGGTTTGCCCTCGACGCCCTGCCGCAGCCGCTGACCCTCGCCACCCGCGTGGCGATCGAGGCGGCGTCGGCTTAGGCCGCGGCCGCCGCCCGCTCCAGGAACTCGTCCGGGCCGTCGACCTCGACCAGCCGGCGGTTGCGGATCTCCAGGTAACGCGTGCCGATGCCGCGCAGCATGCGCCGGTCATGGGTGACGAAGACGCAGGTCGTGTCGTCGCGCGACAGCAGATCCTCC
This sequence comes from Inquilinus sp. YAF38, assembly GCF_052113205.1. Lineage (NCBI taxonomy): Bacteria > Pseudomonadati > Pseudomonadota > Alphaproteobacteria > Rhodospirillales > Rhodospirillaceae > Inquilinus > Inquilinus sp. YAF38. The sequence continues at coordinate 6,318 of NZ_JBFRCU010000117.1, forward strand.
AGCCGCTCCCGGCCGGCGATGTCCAGGTGGTTGGTCGGCTCGTCCAGCAGATAGATGTTGGGCTGGCGCAGCCGCAGCAGCAGGAAGGTGACGCGCAATTGCTCGCCGTAGCTGAGATTGGCGATCGGCGTCGCCTGCTTCTCGATCGGGATGCCGATATTGTGCAGCTCGCGCACCAACTCGGCGTCGCGCAGGGTCGAGGCCGCCTGCAGCGCCCGGTTCACCGGCATCTGCCGCGGCAGGTCGGACAGGTGCTGGTCGAGATAGCCCGGCCGCAGCTGCGGGTTGGCGGTGATCGACTGGCCCAGCGGCGCGTCGCCGGCGGCCGCCCGGGTGATCGCCGCCATCAGGTCGCGGATCAGATGCGACTTGCCGGTGCCGTTCAGGCCCAAGAGCGCGATGCGGTCGCCGCGGCGGATGAACTCCTGCTCGATGCGCAGCAGCTCGCGGCCGGTCTCGGTGCGCACGACATGGTCCTTCAGCCGCACCAGCGTGGCGCGCTGCACCTCGCTGCTGTCGAGGTTGATGTCTCGCCGGGTCTCGCGATGCGCCACCGTCGCCTCCGCCCGGCGCTGCTCGGCGCGGGACGCCACCGCCTTGGCACGCCGGGCCATGTCCGGGTTGTGGCCCTTCAGGTTGGACCAGATCGCCAGCCGCTTGGCGGCGCGCTCCAGCCGCTCGACCTCCTTCTCGTCGCGCTCGGCCTGCTGCAGCGCCGCCAGATCCTCGCGGATCAGCTCCTGCCGTGCCTGCGAGAAGGAGGTGCCATAGGTCCGCACCCGGTCGCCGCGCAGGATGATGGTGCGGCTGGTGACGCGGTCGAGGAATTCGCGGTCGTGCGAGACCAGGATGAAGGGCAGGCGCAGATGCTCGGTCAGCCAGCGCTCCAGCCGCATCACCTTGCCGACGTCGAGATGGTTGGTCGGCTCGTCCAGGATCAGCAGGTCGGGGTCGGCCAGCGTTGCCCGCGCCACCAGCAGCAGGCGCTGCCAGCCGCCGGACAGCGCGGCCACGGTCTGCGCGTGCCACAGCTCGGGCTCGATCCCGAGCTCGTCCAGCACCATGTCGGCGCGCCAGGCCTGCTCGTCCCGCGCCGCCTCGGGCAGGGCCGTCACCAGCGCCTCGTGCAGCGTCAGGGGCAGCAATTCGGCCGGCACCGCCTGCGGCACATGGCCGATCAGCAGGCCGCGTCGGCGCGCGATGCGGCCGCGGTCCAGCTCGATCTCGCCCAGCAGCGCCTGGATCAAGGTCGACTTGCCGCTGCCGTTGTCGCCGACCAGGCCGATCCGGTCGTCCGCGTGGATGGCGAAGCTGGCGTCCTGGAGCAGCGGCCGGCCGCCGATCTTGAGGGTGATGCCTTCGGCCTGGAGGAGCATGATGGGACTCGAGACGAACGCAGCGATCGGACCGGGGAGGGTATCAGATGCCCGATCGGAATAAGACGAAAGATCGTGACCCGAAGGATCCGGCCGACGAGGCCAAGCGCAAGGACGAGGCTGCGCGCTGGAAGGAGGAGAACGCTGAGGCGATCCGGAGCCACAACGAACGGGTGGAGCGGGAAGGCCTGACCTTGGAGAAGTATTGGCGACTTCGGGGTGATCGGCGTGGCGGAGTGTCTCCAGCGGAGTCAGGCAATCTTGTCATGCGCGCTGGGAATGCGCATACTGCGCCCATGATTCCGATCGACGAAATGCGCACTCCGCGCCGTGCGACCAATCTCAGCCTCTCGGCCGATGCGACCCGTCGCGCCAAGGAGTATGGCCTCAATATTTCCAGAATCGCCGAGGACGCAATAGTCGAGGCGGTCCGTCGGCATGAAGGCGAACTCTGGAAGGAGGAGAATGCCGAGGCGATTCGAAGCTACAACGAATGGGTGGCGGAAGAGGGCTTGCCCTTCGCGAAATTCCGGCAGTTCTGATGCGCTTCGACGTCCATCGCGTCGCGGGATCCGATGTGGCTCTCGCGCTGAAGGTTCAGTCGGAGTTCCACGATCATCTGGACACCTGCGTGGTCGTGCCGCTCATTCCCGTCGGTCGAACCAAGGTGAAGCCGGCGCGACGGCTGCAGCCCGTGTTCACCGTCGCCGGTCAGCCTTACGTTCTTGCTACGCCTGCGATGGCCTCGGTTCCTGTCAGTGATCTCGGAGATCGCGTCGGGTCACTGGCCGACCAGCACTCCGTGATCGTCGACGCCCTGGATTTCCTGCTCCAGGGCTTCTGACCTATCCCTCGAACACCTCGTCCCAGGCCTCGCGCATAGCCAGGTCGACATCCGCCATGGTCACCGGCAGGCCAAGATCGACCAGCGAGGTGACGCCGTATTGCGCCAGGCCGCAGGGCACGATGCCGGCGAAATGCGACAGGTCGGGGTCGACGTTCAGCGCCACGCCGTGGAAGGTCACCCAGTGCCGGATCCGCACCCCGATCGCGGCGATCTTCTTCTCGACTCCGTCACGCTCGACCCAGATGCCGACCCGGCCCTCGCGCCGCTCGCCCTTCACCTGGAACCGCGCCAGGGTGCGGATCAGCCACTCCTCCAGCGAATGGACATAGACGCGCACGTCGGGGTTGCGCCGCTTCAGGTCGACCATGACGTAGCCGACCCGCTGCCCCGGCCCGTGATAGGTGTACTGGCCGCCGCGGCCGGTGCGGTAGACCGGGAAGCGGTCGGGCGTCAGCAGGTCGGCGTCATGGGCGCTGGTGCCGGCAGTGTAGAGCGGCGGGTGCTCCAGCAGCCACACCAGCTCCGGCGCGGTGCCGGCGCGAATCGCCGCCACCCGGGCCTCCATCGCCGCCAGCGCCTCGGGGTAGGGCACGGCACCGTCGTCGATGCGCCAGTCGGGCGCGGCGCCGCCCGGGCCGGCGGTTTCGAGGTTGGCGGAGGACGGAATTGCGATCATCTCATCGGGCTGCTTGATCGGGCGCATCCGATCTGCTAATCCCCCCGCACCTCGGAAGGCAAGGCCCCTCGTGGGCGTGCCTGCCGTGCGGTCGTGGCGGAATTGGTAGACGCGCAGCGTTGAGGTCGCTGTGGGCTAACCCCCGTGGAAGTTCGAGTCTTCTCGACCGCACCATTCTTCGCAAGGCCCGCCCTCACCGGCGGGCCTTTCGCGCTTCTGGCGGGGCAGCCTCCCGACGCGGCCCTTCCGCCCGGGCGGAACGCTCCCTATAACGGGTCGACCCGTAACGCTGTCCCGGATCCCGCGATGTCCAGCGATCTGCGCGAAGCCGCGCTCGACTACCACCGCCTGCCGACGCCCGGAAAGATCGCGGTCACGCCGACCAAGCTGCTGGCGACGCAGCGCGACCTGGCGCTGGCCTATTCGCCGGGCGTCGCCGCGGCGTGCGAGGCGATCGTCGCCGATCCGGCCGAAGCGTCGCAGATGACCAGCCGCGCCAACCTCGTCGCCGTCATCACCAACGGCACGGCGGTGCTCGGCCTCGGCAACATCGGCCCGCTCGCCGCCAAGCCGGTGATGGAGGGCAAGGGCGTCCTGTTCAAGAAGTTCGCCGGCATCGACGTCTTCGACATCGAGGTCAACGAGACCGACCCGGACAAGCTGGTCGACATCATCGTGGCGTTGGAGCCGACCTTCGGCGGCATCAACCTCGAGGACATCAAGGCGCCGGAGTGCTTCGAGGTCGAATCGAAGGCCCGGGCCCGGATGAAGATCCCGGTCTTCCACGATGACCAGCACGGCACCGCCATCATCGTCGCCGCCGCCATCACCAACGGGCTGCGCGTCGTCGGCAAGGACCTGAAATCGGTCAAGCTGGTCACCTCCGGCGCCGGCGCCGCGGCGCTGGCCTGCCTCGACCTGCTGGTCGATATGGGCCTGCCGATCGAGAACATCTGGGTCACCGACATCGCCGGCGTGGTCTGGGACGGCCGCAACGAGCTGATGGACCCGCGCAAGCAGCGCTATGCCCGCAAGACCGAGGCGCGGACCCTGGCCGAGGTGATCGGCGAGGCCGACATCTTCCTCGGCCTGTCGGCGCCGCGGGTGCTGACCGCCGAGATGGTCAAGCGCATGGCCGACCGGCCGATCATCATGGCGCTGGCCAACCCGACGCCGGAGATCATGCCGGAGGAGGTCAAGGCCATCCGCCCCGACGCGGTGATGGCCACCGGCCGGTCGGACTATCCGAACCAGGTCAACAACGTCCTGTGCTTCCCCTTCATCTTCCGCGGCGCGCTCGACGTCGGCGCCACCGCGATCAACGAGGCGATGAAGATCGCCGCGGTACAGGCCATCGCCGACCTGGCGATGCAGGAGGGGTCGGACATCGTCGCCACCGCCTATGGCGACCAGCAGCTCAGCTTCGGCCCCGAATACCTGATCCCGAAGCCGTTCGACCCGCGGCTGATCATCAAGATCGCGCCGGCGGTGGCGAAGGCGGCGATGGAGTCTGGCGTTGCCACCCGGCCGATCACCGATTTCGCCGCCTATGTCGGCAAGCTGGAGGAGTTCGTGTTCCGCTCCGGCCTGGTGATGCGGCCGGTGTTCACCCTGGCGAAGGCGGAGCCCAAGCGCGTCGTCTATGCCGAGGGCGAGGACGAGCGGGTGCTGCGCGCGGTCCAGATCGTGCTCGACGACCAGCTGGCCAAGCCGATCCTGATCGGCCGCCGCGGCGTGGTCGAGCGCCGGATCGAGAAGCTGGGCTTGCGGCTTAAGCTCGACCGCGACGTCGATCTGGTCGATCCCGAGAGCGACCCGCGCTACACCGAATACTGGCGCCTGTACCACCAGCTGCTGGCCCGGCGCGGCGTCTCGCCCGACGTCGCCCGCACCGTGGTGCGCACCAACTCGACCGTGATCGCGGCGCTGATGGTGCAGAAGCAGGAAGCCGACGCCATGGTCTGCGGCAGCTACGGCCCGTACCGGCCGCATCTGCGCGATGTGCTCAGCGTCATCGGCCTGGCGCCGGGGGTCACCACCCCGGCGGCGCTCAGCGCCCTGGTGCTGCCGCGCGGCACCTTCTTCCTGGCCGACACCTACATCACCCCGGACCCGACGCCGGAGCAGATCGCCGAGACCACGCTGCTGGCGGCGGAGGAGATCCGGCGCCTCGGCATCGTGCCGAAGGTGGCGCTGCTGTCGCATTCCAACTTCGGCACCATGGACGGGCCGTCGCCGGTGAAGATGCGCCACGCCCTGTCGCTGATCCGCGAGCGGGCGCCGGCCCTCGAGGTCGAGGGCGAGATGCATGCCGACGCCGCGCTGTCGGAGGAGGTCCGCCAGCGGATCTTCCCGGACAGCAAGCTGACCGGCAGCGCCAACCTGCTGGTGCTGCCCTCGCTCGACGCCGCCAACATCGCCTTCAACATGCTGAAGGTGCTGGGCGAGGCGATCTCGATCGGCCCGATGCTGCTCGGCGTCGCCCGGCCGGCGCATATCGTCACCCCCTCGGTGACGGTGCGCGGCTTGGTCAACATCACCGCGATCGCCACCGTCGACGCCCAGCTGGCGGGGGCGGTGTGCCCGATCGACGCCCATGCCCGGCAGGCGTCGCACGTGGCGCTCGAAGCCCTGTCGGTGTGAGGTGACGGCGGCGCCCGAAGGGGACAAGGCGCCGGCCGAGGTCCAGGAATACGGCCTGCCGTCCGGCTTCGTGCAGGGGATCGAGGAGGCGCTGGACGACCACCGCCTCGCCGAGGTGGAGGAGCGGCTGGCGCCGCTCCACTCCGCCGACCTGGCGGCGCTGATCGAGGCGCTGCATCCGGACGACCGGCGCGTCGTCGTCGGGCTGATCCGGGTCCAGCTCACCACCGACGCCGAGGCGCTGGCCTGGCTGAACGAGGACGTCCGCCAGGAGGTGCTGGATCTGCTTGGGCCGCAGGACGTCGCGGCGGCGCTGCAGGAGCTCGATTCCGACGATGCCCTGGCCCTGATCGAGACCCTCGACCAGGGCGAGCGCGACGCGGTCCTGGCCAATGTCCCAGCGGCGGAGCGCCGGGTCCTGCTCGAAGGGCTGGACTTCCCGGAGTACTCCGCCGGCCGGCTGATGCAGCGCGAGCTGGTGTCGGTGCCGGACTACTGGACGGTCGGCAAGACCATCGACTGGCTGCGCACCGCCGAGGACCTGCCGGACGAGTTCTACAGCCTGTTCCTGGTCGACGTGCACGGCAACCCCAGCGGCCAGCTGCCGCTGTCGCGCTTCCTGCGCGGCCGGCGGCCGGCGAAGCTGGCCGAGCTGGGGCTGGAGGACATCCACCCGATCCCGGCGGAGATGGACCAGGAGGAGGTGGCGCTGCTGTTCCGGCGCTACGCCATGGTCTCGGCGCCGGTGGTCGACCGCAATGGCAAGCTGCTCGGCGTCATCACCCTCGACGACGTGGTCGACGTCATCGACGAGGAGGCGGAGCAGGACATCTTCCGCCTCGGCGGCATCGGCGAGCAGAGCGATCTGTACCGCGATGTCGCCGCCACCACCCGCTCGCGCTTCTCCTGGCTCTTCGTCAACCTGCTGACCGCAGTCCTGGCCTCGTCGGTGATCGGCCTGTTCGAGGACGTGATCAGCAGGGTGGTGGCGCTGGCCGTGCTGATGCCGATCGTCGCCTCGATGGGCGGCAATGCCGGCACCCAGACGCTGACCGTGGCGGTGCGGGCCCTGGCGATGCGCGAGCTGACCGACAGCAACGCCGCCCGCATCCTGTGGAAGGAGGTGCTGGTCGGCGTGATCAACGGCCTGCTGTTCGCGGCGATCGCCGGCGGCGTGGTGTGGCTGTGGTTCGGGGATCCGCGCCTGGCGGTGGTGATCGGCGCCGCCATGATCATCAACCTGCTGGCGGCGGCCTTCTCGGGCACCGTGATCCCGCTGGCGATGCAGCGCTTCGGGATCGATCCGGCGGTGTCCAGCGCCGTGTTCCTGACCACCGTCACCGACGTGGTCGGATTCTTCGCCTTCCTTGGACTGGCGGCGCTGATCCTGCTCTGACGCCACCCCATCCCGCGGGCTGCGGGATGGGGCTCGATCCGGATCCGCTCAGGCCGTGCCGACCGTGCCGGCGATGCTGGCGCTCTTGGCCTCGCGCGCGGTCTTGATCACGTTGTTGGCGATGTTGACCGCCGGGATCGTCAGATTCTGGCCGCCCGGCACGCCCCGGGTCAGGTGCTCGACGAGCTCCTTCACCTTCTCTTCACTGATCGTTTCGACGCCCGGCAGCAGCGCGATCAGGGCCGCCAGCCCGACCACCTGGCCGAAGCGCAGGTCGCTGGCCACCGCCAGCTTCTTCAATGCCTCGCGCAGATCGGCTTCGCTGATACCTGTGGATTCCACGCTCAATATGCCCTCCCTCACCGGATCCGGGTCTATGCGCAATTGCAGTGCATAGCCCGTCATGGATACTCAGGGTTGTACGAGGCGATCCCGGCCGATGTCCAGCCGTTCTCACGGAACCTGGCGATTCTACCTTGCCCGTCCCGGCAATGCGACCATCGCCTCGCGGCTCGGCTCGCCCCGGTCGGAGTCGCGATCCCGCGAGTGCGACAGATCAGCGGCAGTCGTCGGACTGCCGTCGCCAGATCCCGGCTCCTCGGCCGCGCCCTCCGGGCAAGCAATGCCGCAGGCGCGCGCCGCGGCGGCAAGAAATGGCAAATGCAGGCCGGTTGTCGCGGACGCCGCGGGGTCGGGATTTTTTGCGGCGTTCCCGCTGATTCGCGTCGGCTGGTGCCGTCGCCCGGACTGCCGGCGCGATTCGGGACGGGCCGCATCCGTTCGGTCCTGTCGGGCTAAAGGGTTCCTTTTCGCAGGAAGCTGTCTCGCTTGGATTTCAGATCGAAATAAAATTATTAACTCAAGTAATTAAATATCGACCCAAAGGAAATGATGGAACCTGTCTTGGAGACAGAGTTTATGTGGCTCCAAATTCATCCGTCTATTTCGTGATGGGAAAGTAAAAAACGGGAATTTCCATGGACAGCCCTATCGTTTTTTGCCTGAATGCCGGCTGGCTAGCCCTGTGGGCGGCGGCCGGGCTGTCGGCTTGGCAAGGGTTTCTTGGAGGAGGAAAGCATGGGTCTTCTTGACGGCCTGCTCGGAGATGACGGGTTGCTCGGCGGTCTGCTGGGCAATGACGGTCTCCTCGGCGGCCTGCTCGGCAGCGACGGCCTTCTGGGCGGGCTGCTCGGCGATGACGGTCTGCTCGGAGGTCTTCTGGGCGAAGATGCTCTCGGCGGCGTCATCGGCACAGTGAAGAGCGTTCTGGGCTCTCTGGACGGGTTGGTTTTCGGCGGCTCCGAGGCTGATGGGCTTCTCAGCGGCGTCTTCGGCCTGGTCGACGGGCTGCTCAACGGCCTGCTCGGCGGCGATCTGCTCGGCGGCGCGCTGGGCGGCGACCTGCTCGGCTCGGTCGAAGATCTGCTGAGCGGCATCCTGCACGGCGACCTGCTGGGCAGCGTCACCGGCGGCTTGCTTGAGTCGGTGAGCGGCCTGCTCGGCGGCATCCTCAGCGGCGATGTGCTCGGCGGCGTCCTGAGCCTCGATCTGGGCAGCGTCGTCGGCGGCCTGCTTGAGACGGTTCAGGGCCTGCTCGGCGGCATCCTCAGCGGCGACCTGCTCGGCGGCGACCTGCTGGGCGGCGATCTGCTCGGTGGCGTGCTTGGGACGGTCGGCGACCTGCTGAACGGCCTGCTCGGCGGCGATCTGCTCGGTGGCGACCTGCTTGGCGGTCTCCTCGGCGGCGACCTGCTCGGCGGCCTGCTCGGCACGGTGAACGACCTGCTCGGCGGCATCCTCGGCGGCGACCTGCTCGGTGGCGACCTGCTGGGCGGCGATCTGCTCGGCGGCGTGGTCGGTCTGGTCCAGGGCCTGCTGGGTGGCGTTCTCGGCGGCGATGATCTGCTCGGCGGCCTGCTTGGTGGCGTGCTGGGCGGCGAAGACCTGCTGGGCGGCCTGATCGGCGCAGTCGAGGGCGTTGTCAACGGCCTGCTCGGCGGCGATCTGCTGGGCGGCGACCTGCTGGGCGGCCTGCTCGGCTCGGTCGGCGATCTGCTGAACGGCCTGCTGGGCGGTGACCTGCTCGGCGGCGTCGGCGGCGGCATCCTCGACGGCGATCTGCTGGGCGGCCTGCTCGGCACGGTGACCGACCTGCTCAACGGTGTTCTCGGTGGCGACCTGCTGGGCGGCGACCTGCTCGGCAGCATCACCGGCGTGCTCGGCGACCTGCTGGGCGGCGACCTGCTGGGCGGCGCGCTCAGCGGCGATCTGCTGGGCGGCGTGCTCGGCACGGTCGAGAACCTGCTCGGCGGCCTGCTGGGTGGCAACCTGCTGGGCGGCGACCTGCTGGGCGGCGTGCTCGGCACGGTCACCGGCCTGCTCGACGGCCTGCTCGGCGGCGACATCCTGGGCGGCACCCTCGGCGGCCTCGATCTCGGCAACGTCGGCGGCTTGGTCGAGGGCATCCTCGGCGGCGTGCTGGCGACGGTCGAGGGCGTGGTCGGCGGCCTGCTCGGCGGCGACGGTCTCGGCGGCATCATCGATCTCGACGGCCTGCTGGGCAGCCTGCTCGGCGGCGGCGTCGGCCTCGAGGCTGCGCTCGACACCATCCTGTCGTCGCTCGGCGATGCGGTGTTCAGCATCGATGTCAGCGGCCTGACCAATGTCGGTCCGCTCGGCGTCGTCGGCGGCCTGCTGAGCTCGGTCCTGAACGTTGTCGCGCTGGGGTCCAACTCGCTGGCCAACATCGTCGGTGACGCGGTCGGCTCGGCCGACAACATCCACGGCACCGTCAATGCCGACATCCTGAACGGCTATCTCGGCAACGACATCATCCATGGTGGTGCCGGTGCCGACCGTATCGCCGGCGGCACGGGCAGCGACCTGCTCTGGGGTGATGCCGGCAACGACGTCATCACTGGTGGTCTGGGCAATGACCAGCTCTCCGGTGGTGCGGGTGCCGACATCATGATCGGCGGCATCGGCAACGACGTCTACTATGTCGAGAACTACGGCGATCGGGTGCAGGAACTGGCGAATGGCGGCACCGATCAGGTGTTCTCGTCCATCGATTTCGCCTTGTCTGCCAATACCGAGATCCTGACGCTCACCGGCACGGCGCGGAACGGGCTCGGCAACGAGCTGAACAACCGCCTGATCGGCAACGATGCCGTCAACGGCCTCAGCGGCGGCGCGGGTAATGACGTCCTCGACGGCAAGGGCGGCAATGACGTCCTCGACGGGAATTGGGGGACCGACACCCTGACCGGCGGCGCCGGTGCCGACACCTTCCGGTTCCAGGGGATCACGCAGAGCGTGGTCGGCGCGGGCCGGGACGTGATCACCGACTTCAGCCACAGCCAGGGCGACAAGATCGACCTGCACTTCATCGACGCCAGCACCAAGGCGGCCGGCGACCAGGCCTTCACCTTCATCGGTGGGGCCAACTTCACCGGCGTGGCGGGGCAGTTGCACTTCCAGGGCGGGATCCTGAGCGGCGACATCAACGGCGACGGCCGTGCCGACTTCGAGGTCCAGGTCAAGGGTGCGGCCTCCCTGGTGATCGGCGACTTCGTGCTCTGATCGGCTTCGGCCGATCGGGGGGATCGGCCCGGACGCCTGGCCCACGGGCGTCCGGGACCCCGATCCACCAGTGAGAGCAAGCCCCGCGACGCTCCGGCATCGCGGGGCTTTTCTTTTGCGGCAACGGCTGCGCTACAGTGCCGGTAAACAGCCGCACGGGAGCGACGCCCCATGATCCCCAATGAGCCGCAAGGCCTCGATTTCATGCTCGGCGACACCGCCGACATGCTGCGCGATTCAGTGCGCGGCTTCGCCGAGGCGGAGATCGCGCCGCGCGCCGCCGACATCGACCGCGACAACCAGTTCCCGATGGACCTGTGGTGCAAGATGGGCGACCTCGGCGTCCTCGGCGTCACGGTGGGAGAGGAGTATGGCGGCGCCGGCATGGGCTATCTCGAGCACATCGTGGCGATGGAGGAGATCTCCCGCGCCTCGGCCTCGGTCGGCCTGTCCTACGGCGCCCACTCCAACCTCTGCGTCAACCAGATCAAGCTGAACGGCACGGCGGAGCAGAAGCGCCGCTACCTGCCGAAGCTGGTGGCGGGCGAGCATGTCGGCGCCCTGGCGATGTCGGAGCCGGGCGCCGGCTCCGACGTCGTCGGCATGAAGCTGAAGGCCGAGAAGACGGGCGATCGCTATGTCCTCAACGGCACCAAGATGTGGATCACCAACGGCCCCGACGCCGACACGCTGGTGGTCTACGCCAAGACCGATCCGGCGGCCGGGCCGCGCGGCATCACCGCCTTCCTGGTCGAGAAGGGGTTCAAGGGCTTCTCTACGGCGCAGAAGCTCGACAAGCTCGGCATGCGCGGCTCCAACACCTGCGAGCTGGTGTTCCAGGATTGCGAGGTCCCGGAGGAGAACGTGCTCGGCCGGGTCGGCGAGGGCGTGCGCGTGCTGATGAGCGGCCTGGACTACGAACGCACGGTGCTGGCCGCCGGCCCGCTCGGCATCATGCAGGCCTGCCTCGACATCGTCCTGCCCTATGTCCGCGACCGCAGGCAGTTCGGCCGCGCAATCGGCGAGTTCCAGCTGATGCAGGGCAAGGTGGCCGACATGTATGTCGCCCTCAACGCCAGCCGTGCCTATGTCTACGCCGTCGGCCAGGCCTGCGACCGAGGCCGGGTGACCCGGCAGGATTCGGCCGGCGCCATCCTCTACGCCGCTGAGAAGGCGACCTGGATGGCGCTGCAGGCGATCCAGGCGCTCGGCGGCAACGGCTACATCAACGACTTCGCCACGGGACGCCTGCTGCGCGACGCCAAGCTCTACGAGATCGGCGCCGGCACCTCCGAGGTCCGCCGCATGCTGATCGGCCGTGAGGTGATCGGGCTGAAGGGGTAGGGCGGCCCTGCCATCACCCCTGGCAGTTGCACCCCGCGCCGGTTTCTGCACACTTGACCGGCTGGTCAGAAAATCAAGAACCAAGGGGGCATTCATGCAGGGACGATGGGGTCGCCGGGCGCTGCTCGGCGCGGCGGTGGCGCTGCTCGGGGCCGCGGCGCTGCCGCAGGCCCGGGCGGCGGACAAGCTGGCCGTGGCGGCGGTCTACACCGTGCCGGTCGAGCAGCAATGGGTCAGCCGCATCCACAAGGCGCTGAAGGCGGCGCAGGAGCGTGGCGAGATCGACTACGTCTATTCCGAGAACACCTCGAACACCGATTATGAGCGCGTCATGCGCGAATATGCCGAGGGTGGCCGGAAGCTGATCATCGGCGAGGCTTTCGGTGTCGAGCGCGGCGCCCGGGCGGTGGCCAAGGACTATCCCGACACCGCCTTCCTGATGGGTTCCAGCCTGCCGCCGGCCGAGCCGAACTTCGCGGTCTTCGACAACTACATCCAGGACGCCTCCTACCTCACCGGCATGGTCGCCGGGCTGAAGACCAAGTCGAACAAGATCGGCATGGTCGGCGGCTACCCGATCCCGGAGGTCAACCGGCTGATGCACGCCTTCATGGCGGGGGCGCTGGAGGTCAACCCGCAGGTCAAGTTCTCGATCACCTTCATCGGCTCCTGGTACGACCCGCCCAAGGCCAAGGAGGCAGCCTTCGCCATGATCGATGCCGGCGCCGACGTGCTGTATGCCGAGCGCTACGGCGTCTCCGACGCGGCGAAGGAGCGCAAGGTCCTGGCCATCGGCAACGTCATCGACACCCAGTCGGAATATCCCGGTACGGTGGTGGCCAGCGCGCTGTGGCACATGGAGCCGACCATCGACCGCGCCCTCAAGGCGGTCGCCGGCGGCAGCTTCAAGGCCGAGGATTACGGCCCGTACAGCGCCATGAAGGCGGGCGGCGCCACGCTGGCCCCGCTCGACCCCAAGCTGGTCGACCAGGCGATCATCGACAAGGTGGCCGCGCGGCAGAAGGAGATCGAAAGCGGCGCCGTCACGGTCAAGGTCGACGACAGCGAGCCGAAGCCGACGCTGTGACGCCGAGCTCCGATCCGGTTGATGCTGCGCCGGCCCTGCGCCTGCGCGGCATCACCAAGCGCTTCGGCAGCCTCCTCGCCAATGACGGCATCGACCTCGATCTCGCTTGCGGCGAGGTGCTGGCGCTGCTCGGCGAGAACGGCGCCGGCAAGACCACGCTGATGAGCATCCTGTTCGGCCATTACGTGGCCGATGCCGGGACGGTGGAGGTGGCGGGGCCGGCCGGCGCGCTGCAGCCGCTGCGCCCGGGCTCGCCCCAGGCGGCGCTGGCGGCCGGCATCGGCATGGTGCACCAGCACTTCGCCCTGGCCGACAATCTCAGCGTCTTCGACAACATCGTGCTCGGCTCGCAGCCGCTGTGGCGCCCGGCGCTGCGGCGGCGCCAGGCGCGAACGAAGCTGGCGGCGCTGATCCAGGCCTCCGGCCTGGCCGTGCCGCTCGACGCGATGGTGTCCGGCCTCTCGGTCGGCGAGCGGCAGCGGGTCGAGATCCTGAAGGCGCTGTACCGCGACGCCCGGATCCTGATCCTGGACGAGCCGACGGCGGTGCTGACGCCGCAGGAAGCCGACGGGCTGTTCGCGGTGCTGCGCCGGCTGGCGGGGCAGGGGCTCGGCATCGTCTTCATCTCGCACAAGCTGACCGAGGTGCTGGCGATCAGCCGCCGCGT
>NZ_JBFRCU010000118.1:0-19373 GCF_052113205.1 Inquilinus sp. YAF38
AGGATGGGGTGAGAGGATGGGGTGAGCCCCAATCGGCCTAGACCGGCCTTCCCTTCTATCCTCCCCCTCCCCTCGCGGGAGGGGGTAGGGGGAGGGGGTTCTCTCTCGGCTTGAGCCGGCCCAGACCGTCGCAAACCGGCATGGACGGCGAGTTCGGTGCCCTGCCCATTCTCGCGCGGACGCGCGCAGCCCCTCCCCCTGCCCCCTCCCGCAAGGGGAGGGGGAGAGTGGAAAGCAGGGTCAGGTTAGGGCACCGAATTCCCCGCCCGGCCCCTCACATCAGCCGGCTGGTCACCACGAAGAACAGCACGAAGATCACCCCGAGCCCCCACACCACCGGGGTGACGCCGGAGCGGCGGCCGAGGGCGAGGCACAGCAGGATGTAGGCGAAGGTGCCGATCGCCATGCCGTTGATCAGGTTGTTGCTGAGCACCGTGACCAGCAGCATCAGCACCACCGGCACGGCGTTGGCGAGGTCCGACATGTCGACCCGCGCCAGCCCCTGCAGCATGAAGATGCCGACCACCACCAGCGCCGGCGCCGTGGCCTGGGGCGGGATGATGACGAAGACCGGCCAGACGAACAGCGCCAGCACGAAGCAGGCCGCCACCACCACCGAGGTCAGCCCGGTGCGGCCGCCGGCCTGGACGCCGGCGACGGATTCGATGAAGGCGGTCACCACCGAGGTGCCGAGCAGCGGCCCGACGATGGTCGCGGTGGCGTCGGTCGAGAAGGCGGCGGTGGCGTTCGGGATCGACCCGTCCGGGCGGCGCAGATTGGCCGCACCGGTAACGCCGATCAGCGTCGCCAGGGTGCTGAAGAACTCGCCGCACAGGAAGTAGAACATCAGCGGCAGCGCCACCACGAAATGCGAGACGAGATAGCTGAAATCGAGCGCCAGGAAGGTGCTGGCCGGCCATTTCGGCAGGGCGAACACCGCCGCCGGCAGCGACGTCACCATGGTGCCGTCATCCTTCAGCGGCACGAAGAAGCCGATCACGGTGAGGGCGGCGATCGACAGGATCAGCGCCCCCGGCACGCCGCGCGCGACCAGCACCGGCGTGACCAGGATGCCGGCCAGGGTCAGCAGCACCGGCGGGCTGGCCAGCGACCCCATCGCCACATAGGTGTTCGGGTTGGCGACGATGAAGCCGGCGCCGCGCAGGCCGATGAACACGATCAGCGTGCCGACCGCGGCCTGGATGCCGATCTTCAGCGCGTCCGGCACCTCCTTCGCCACCTTCTCGCGCAGCTTCGACAGGCTCAGGGCCAGGAAGATCACGCCGGTGACGGCGACCATGGCCAGCGCCCCCTGCCACGGGATGCCCATCTGCTTCACCATCACATAGGCGAAGACGATGTTGGACCCCATCGCCGGCGCCACCGCCAGCGGCAGGTTGGCGGTCAGCCCCATCATCAGGCTGCCGAAGATCGCGGCCAGGGCGGTGGCGATCACCAGGTCGCCGCGGTCCATGCCGGCGGCGGACATGATCGCCGGGTTGACGGCGACGATATAGGCCATCGCCGCGAAGGTGGTGAGGCCGGCGATCACCTCCTGCGGCAGCGAGCTGCCGCGCTCGGACAGCCTGAAGCGGCGGTCGAGCCAGTTGGACGACGCCCGGACATTGGAAACGGTCATGAGCCCCCCTCGCCCGGGTCTGCGCCGGGTCGGTTCGATCGGAACGGCGCTCCCCCTACCAGATGACGGGGTGGGTCTCCCCGCTCTGCACATTGACGAAGCCCTGCGGCGCCTGCTCGCAGGGCGCCACCAGCACCCAGCGCCAAGGCGCGCAGGTCAGGGTGGCGAAGATCAGCCGCTCCGGAAAGCCCGGGAACCAGCGCGGATGGAAGGTCGGCTCGTACATCCAGTCGATGCCCTCGGCCGCGGCGTAGAGCGCCTGCATCTCGGCGTCGAGCTCCTCCGGCGGCCGGCAGCTCATCAGCCCGCCGATCTCGTAGCGCACCGTGGCCAGCACCTCGCCGTTGCGCACCAGGGCCCAGCCGCCCTGCAGCGCGGTCAGGGTGTTGACCGCCAGCGCCATGGCAGCGTCGGAAGAGCCGGTGACCCAGATGTTGTGCTTGTCATGCGCGACCGAGCAGGCCAGGGCGGTCTCCGGCGTGCGCGGGCCGCAGCCGAGCCAGAACATCTTCGCCACCCGCCCCTCGCCGGAGAAGCGGTCGACGATGGCGAACTTCGTGATGTTGCGGTCCGGGTCGCGCTGCACCGCGCCGTCGCGCACCGGCAGCTCGGCGGTGATGAAGCCGTCGTCCCAGTGGAACGGCCGCAGCAGCGCCGCCTGCATGGTCTCCCGGCCCGGCACGGCCGGCAGCGCGAAATCCGCCGCCGTCAGGTCGCGCTTGATATTGACCGTCTGCCGCGCCCAGCCCGGCCAGTCGATCGCCGGCACCGGGCCGGTGTAGCGCTGGCCCTCCGACACCTTCTGCCCGTCCGACCAGACCTCGGCGATCTCCAGGCTCGCCACGTCGGACAGCAGCACGACATCGGCGTAGCGTCCCGGCGCCAGGCTGCCGACCCAGGGCGTCAGCCGCATGTGCCGGGCCGGGTTCAGGGTGACGCACTGGATCGCGATCTCCGGCGCCAGCCCGTGCCGGATTGCCAGCCGGGCGTTGTGGTCGGTGGCGCCGAGCTTGAACGTGTCCGACACGCTGCGGTCGTCGGTGGTGAAGGCGACCTGCGACCAGTCGGCCAGGCCCTTCTCGATCAGCCAGGGGATCACGTCCGGCATCGAATAGGGCCGCAGCTCGACGAAGATGCCGTGGGTCAGCTTCTCCCACACCTCCTCCGGCGTCCACGCCTCGTGGTCGGAGGCCAGGCCGGCGGCGGCGAAGGCGCTGATCGCGGCGGTGTCGCGCAGCCCGGCGCCATGGCCCTCGACCACGCCGCGCTGCTCGAAGGTGGCGCGGATCATGCCCCACAGCCGCGGATAGGACGGGTTCTCCGGGTTCCAGACCGCCGGCCAGTCCATCACCTCGTCCAGCCCGGCGACCATCAGGCTGTGCTTGAGAAAACCCTTCTGCTCGTCATAGCCGTACCAGCCGCCGCCCCATTCATAGGCCGTGGGCGGCACCGCCGATCCCGGCAGCGGGAAGATCTTCAGGGGCGAGCCGCGGCGCCGGGCCTCGAACCAGAAGGCCAGGTTGTTCGGCCCGTCGACATTGGAGAATTCGTGGCTGGCCTCGCAGGTCCAGGTGTTGCCGCGCGGCAGCACCAGCGCCGCCTCCCATTCCGGCGTCAGATGCGTGCTCTCGATATGCTTGTGCACCTCGCCGAAACCCGGCACCGCTGCCAGATCCGGCTTCTCCACCCGCCGCGCCGCGGTGCCCGGATAAGTCCCCGTCGGCCCGGTCCAGGCGATGCGCCGGCCCTTGATCGCGATCTCCTGGTCGTCGCGCCAGCTGCGGGTGTGGACATCGAGCAGCCGGCCCACCCGCAGCAGCGTGTCGGCCGGGCGCTTGCCCAGCGCGACCAGCACCAGGTCCTGGCGGATCGCCACCTCGTCCTCGCCACCGATCAGGAGGTCGTCGGGCAAGGAGGTCGCCATGGCCGGTCTCCGAATAGGTATGTCCGACCTTTAGCGCCGGATCATCCCACCGGGCAAGCGTTTGCAGACCAGGGGGCACGGCCCTCAGCCACAAAAATCCTATCTGGCCTCAGAGGATCTCGAAGACGTCGTAGGCCGCGCCGCCCGGCTGGCGTTCGCCGATGCCGACCGCCACGATCCGGTTGAGCCAGGCATGGGCCGGCGCGGCGGTCTCGAAGAACGGAGCAATCCGCAGATAGTATTCGGACCGCCCGACGGCCTCGCCCCGCGCGATCCGGTCGCTGACCTCGGGTGCGGCATGCCGCACGCCGCGATAGGTCATCAGGATCAGCGCCCCGTCATCGGTCAGCAGGGTCAGCCGGACATCCTGCTGGAACGAGCCGTCGGCGCGGGTCAGCAGCAGGTCCGAGCCGCCATGCGGCAGCACTTCGCCGGCCAGCCGCTCGCCGTCGAACCGTCCACCCGACACCGGCACGACCCGGCGCTCGCCGGCCGGCGTCAGGCCCAGCTCGTGAATCGGGTGGAGGGCGATCGAGATGGTGAACAGGGGACGCGACATCAATTCGGTCATGGGAGCCTCCGATCAAGCGAGAGAGTCCCCCATTTGGCGCACGTCCGCCCGCCGGCGCAAAGCGAGCGATCTTGCCCGTCATCTTAAGCCAGCCTTAACATGAACCATGTCGAAACGCCTGCCGGCCATGGACTCGCTGCGCTTCCTCGAAGCCGGGGTCCGCCACGCCAACTTCACCAGGGCGGCGGCCGAGCTCGGCGTCACCCCGGCCGCCGTCAGCCTGCGGATCCGCGATCTCGAAGCCGAGCTCGGGGTGGCGCTGTTCCGCCGCTCCGGCCCGACCGTGACCCCGACCGAGGCCGGCGCGGCGCTGGCGGAGCACGTGGCCCGGGCCCTGGGCCTCCTCCGCGCGGCGGTCGAGGATTGCCGCGGCGCGGCCGAGCCTCTGCGCGTGACCGCCGTCCCGACCTTCGCCATGCGCTGGCTGACGCCCCGGCTCGCCGCCTATCACGCCCTGCCCGACGCCGTGCCGATCCGGCTCGACGTCTCGGCCGAGCTGCGGCCGGCCGAAGGCTTCGACATTGCGATCCGGACCGGCCACGGCGACTGGCCCGGCTTCGAGGCGACGGCCCTGATGCCGGTCGAGGCCACGCCGATGCTGAGCCCGGCGCTGGAGGCCAGGGTGAAGCTGTCGTCGCCGGCGGATTTGGCGGGTTTGCCGCTGCTGCCCCATGACGGCTGGCGGCGCTGGTTCCAGGAGGCCGGGGCCGAGGTCCCCGGTCTGCGCTTCTATGCCGACGACTACCCGACGCATGAGCTCGACGCCGCGGCCGCCATCGAGGGCGCCGGCGTGGCGCTGCTGTCGCCGCTGCTCTTCGGGGCGCTGCTGCGCGACGGCAAGCTGGTCCAGCCCTTCCCGCACGTCATCCGCGGCCCGGCCGCCCACCACGCTCTGCTTCAGCCCGGCGAGGCGCGCCCCGCCGTGCTCCGCTTCCGCGGCTGGCTGCAGGAGGAGGCAGGCCGGCCGCTCTGAGAGACCGTTTGGAAATGCGCTGGCGTGAGTCGGATGGCGGTGGTTTCGAGAACCGGCGCGCAGCGGACGTTTGGGTCCGTGAGCACCGGAAGCGCAGAAACCGCCGTCAGACGGCCGCGCCAGTAGCATTTCCAAACGGTCTCTGAGTCACACCGCCTCCTCCTCCCCCAACGCCGAGATCGTGCGCTCGGTCTCGCCGCTGCGGGCGCGGGCGACCTCGGTGATGGTGCGGCGCAGGTCGGGATGGGCGCTGGCCAGGGCCTGCAGGTCGCGGGCGGTCAGCGCCAGCAGCTTGCAGAAGGCGATGGCGGTGACCGTGGCGTTGCGGCGGCCGCTGATCAGCACCGCCATCTCGCCGAAGAAATCGCCGCGACCGAGCCGGAACTTGCGCCCGCCGCGGCCGATCTCGACCGCGCCGGAGGAGATGAAGTACATGGTGTCGCCGCGCTCGCCGGCCTGGACGATGGCCTCGCCCGGCACCGCGAAGATCGGCTTCAGCAGCTTGCAGATCTGCTCGATCCGCTCCTGCGACAGGCCCTGGAAGAACGGCAGGCGGCGCACCAGCTCGGCGGTGCTGAGCCCGAGGTCCAGCTGCGGCCGCTTCTGCAGCGTCTCGTACAGCCGGCCGACGTCGCGCTGCAGGTCCTCGTAGATCTCGCCGCTGATGAACTGCTGGTTGCGCAGCTCGTCATACTCCGCCGCCTCCAGCCGCAGCGCCGCCCAGCGCAGGAAGCGCTCCGACATCCGCCGCTCATAGTCCGGATACTGCAGCCGCCAGGCCTCGATCGCGGCGACGACGGCGTCGAGCCGGGTGGTCAGCACGGCGTCGAGCGACTGCCACACCTCGGCGCCGAGCAGCCGGCGCATCTCGGCCTCGGCATGGCGCTTCAGCATCTCGATCATCATCCGCGCCACCTTCAGCATCTCCAGCCGGTCGGCGATGCGGCTGGACAGCGGCGCCTCCCAGCCGGTGTATCGCTGCAGCAGGATGGCGAGGCGGAAGCTCGGCCCGAAGCCGATGTTGCGGGTGGCCGCCGCGAGATAGCCGGCGCGGCCGCCGGTCATCGCCGCGTCGTGCAGCCGGCCGACCTGGGCCAGCAGGTCGGCGGTGGTGCGGCGCGACATCAGCTTCTGGTCGAAATGCTCGACCACCAGGTCGCGCTCGCGGTTGGCCAGGGCCATCAGCCCCATCCGCTCGCGCTCCTTCGGGTCCAGCATGAAGGGCCGGCTGGCCAGGCCGCTGAGCCGGCTGCGATAGGCCTCGGCCGCCTCCTTGGCCACCTCGGGCGCGAGGTGCTGCTCCGCGGCGATCTCCTCGATCCGCTCGGCGATGCCCTCGCGCGCCTGGTGCAAGGCGCGGTCGCGCAGCGCCAGCTCGGTCGGGCTCAGCGCGTTGAGGCCGAGCGACCGCATCACCATGCCCAGCGTGGTGGCGTTGATCAGCAGCGTCCACAGCACGAAGCCGGTGGCCAGCACCACCACGAAATGCGTCGCCTCAGGCCCCAGCAGCGGGTTCTCGCTGACCGCCAGCGCCAGCGCCAGGGTGACGGCGCCGCGCAGGCCGCCCCACAGAATCACCAGGCGATAGGGCGTGCTGACCGGCTGCGCCACCTTGAGCCAGGTCAGCAGCGGCAGCATTCCCCACAGCACGATGGCGCGGGCGGCGAAGGCCGCGGCCACCAGCACCAGCAGCAGCACGCCATCCTCGACCGTGGCATCGCGCAGGAACTCCGGCACCAGCATGGCGGCGAAGATGAAGATCAGGGTCGAGGCGCAGAAGCCGAGCAGCGCCCACACCTTCTCGAGCCCCTCCCAGCCCTCGGCCGAGATCCGCACCCGGCCGGTGGAGCCGACCACCAGCGCCACCGTCACCACCGCCACGACGCCGGAGACGTGCAGGTAGCGCTCGGCCACGACATAGGCGATGTAGGGCAGCGCCAGGGTGAAGGCGACCTCGGCCACCGGGAACCGGTTCAGCGGCCGCATCACCATGAAGGCCAGGCGCCCGGCGATGAAGCCGAACAGGCCGCCGCCGATGAAGAAGCGCAGGAACAGCAGCGGCGCGCCGCCGGCATCGGCCTCGCCATGGCCCTCGCCGCCGCCGCCGGCGGTCAGCAGGCCGACCAGCACGATGTAGAGGGTGATGGCCGCGGCATCGTTGAGCAGGCTTTCGCCCTCGACCAGGATGGTCAGGCGCCGGGGCGCGCCGGCGTCGCGGAAGATGCCGATCACCGCCGCCGGGTCGGTGGTGGCGACGATGGCGCCCAGCAGCAGGCACAGCAGCAGGCCGTAGCTCGAGGCGCCCCACAGCGCCACGCCGACCACCAGGCTGCACACCAGCACGGCGACCACGGCCAGGGTCAGGATCGTCGCCCCGTCATCCATCATCCGCCGCACATCCATGTGCAGCCCGGCCTCGAACAGCAGGATCGGCAGGAAGATGTGCAGGATCGCCTCGGAGCGGATCTCGCCGCCGGTCAGCGCATGGGCGAATTCGGACATGGCGCCGCCGCCGCCGATCGCGCCGGTGACGCTGCCGATGCTGCCGATGGCGATGCCCAGCCCGGCGATCAGCACCGAATGCGGCAGCGACAGGCGTGCGGCCAGTGGCTGCAGCAGCGCCACCAGCACGATCAGGACGGATATGGCGAGCACCGCCAAAGCGATATCGGGCATGGCTTCCCATCGTCAGAACCGGGTGCCCCCCGGCACGGCGATACTACACGACCGACGCCGCCTGTCGCCGGTGATGGTGGTCACGCAAGGGTCAGATCAGCCCGGCGCGTCGCCTCCCCCGGCCATGAGGCCTGTCGAGCGGTTCGGGTTGTGGATGGAGCCGCCAACCTCAACTTTATTGTCATTGCCGGGCTTGGGCCGGCAATCCAGGGGCCACCGGGAGCTGCTCTGGCCGCCCCTGGATCCTCGGGTCAAGCCCGAGGATGACAAAAAGTTGGATAAGAGTGCTCTGGCTAGAGCGCGAAATCCGCCGCGACGAGCGCGAGGGCGCCGGTGAGCTGGATGTGGAAGTCAGAGACGCCGTCGCCGTTGACGTCGCCGGCGATGGTGGTGACGCCGGGGGCGGTGACGGCGGCGCGCAGTTGCCCGGCCACGCCGGTGTAGAGGCCGGCGCCGATGAAGGTGAAGGCCTGGTCGCCGGCGGCGCCGGTGTTCGCGTCGATGTCCGCCAGGTCGATGTGATCGCCCTGGGCGTGGCTGAAATCGGTGATCCGGTCGGCACTGGCCCCGACCGCGCTGTCGCTCGTGACCGAGTAGACGAAGTGGTCGGCCCCGACCCCGCCCGTGAGCGTGTCCTTGCCGCCGCCGCCCAGGAGCACGTCGTCGCCCTCATAGCCGTTCAGCGCATTGGCTCCGCTGCTGCCGATCAGCGCATCGCCGCCCTTGCTGCCGTTGACGTTCTCGATCGCGACGAAGGTGTCGCCGGCGGCGTTGCCGCCGCTGCCCGCGCCGGCGGCGAGGTTCACCGTGACGCCGGTGGCCTCGCCCCAATAGCTGGCGAGGTCGATTCCGGCGCCGCCATCCAGATGGTCGGCGCCGCCGCGCCCGCGCAGCACGTCGTCGCCGTTCCAGCCCCGCAGCGCGTTGGCGCCGGCATCGCCGGAGAGGGTGTCGCTGCCCTGGCTGCCGCTGATGTTCTCGATCGCGACCAGGGTGTCGCCCTCGGCCTCGCCGCCGCTGCCGGTGCCCGCGGCGAGGTCGACGATGACGGCTTCCGGACGGGTGTAGTAGCTGGCGGTGTCGATGCCGGTGCCGCCGTCGAGATGGTCGGCGCCGCTTTCGCCATAGAGCACGTCGTTGCCGTCGCCGCCGTTGAGGATGTCGTCGTCATCGCTGCCCCGCAGGATGTCGACGCCGCCGAGACCGTTGAGGACGTCGTCCCCGCCCCGGCCGTCGAGCAGGTTGTTCCCGGCCGAGCCGGTCAGGATATCGTTGACGAGGAAGGCGCCGTAGACATTCTCGATGCCGGACAGCACATCGCCCGTGGCATCGCCGCCGCTGGCGGTGCCGGCGCTGAGATTGATCGTCACGGCGGCGGAGCCGGCATAGTCGACCAGGTCGATCCCGGCGCCGCCGTCGATCTGGTCAGCCCCGCTGCCGCCCGTCAGGTGATCGTCACCGGCCCCCCCGATCAGCGTATCGTTGCCGGCCAGCCCGTCGAGCTCGTCATCGCCGTCGGCGCCATTGATGACATTGGCGGCGATATTGTTGCCGATCAGCGTGTCCCCGCCCAGGCCACCGATGATATTCTCCACATCGACAACGCTGTCGCCGGAGGAGTCGTTGGCGCCGCCGGAGCCGACGCCGTTCAAGAGGTTGAGGACCACCGCGACGGTGGCGGCGGCATAGCTGACGGTATCGATGCCCGCGCCGCCTTCGAGCCGGTCCGCGCCCGCGCCCCCGGTCAGCACGTCATCGCCGGCGCCGCCGACCAGCTTGTCGTCGCCGATGCCGCCATCGATCAGGTCGGTGCCCCCGCCGCCGTAAATGGCGTCGTTTCCGCCGAGACCGTTCAGGGTGTCATTGAAGGCCGTCGCCTGCGCAATATCGGTGTAGCCGGGCGGCAGGACCACCCCGTCGCCGAGCAGATGAATCAGGTCGTTTCCCGCGGTCCCGTTAACGACGGCCATTTTTATTGTTCTCCAGCTGAAAAAGGCGCGGCAACCCGCACCGGCGGCGATTCTGCATAAGATCAAATGTGGCGCATCTCCCAGATGGGGGGGCGCGGACGATTTTCCTGCGTCCAAAGAAAAACGAGTCCCCCTCCCCTTGCGGGCTACGGCATTCACACATCGATCAGTGAGACCGACCGCAGGTGAGGGAACAGATTACCTCTCCCGCTTGCGGGAGAGGTCGGACAACAGGGCCCGGCGAGTGGGCGGGTGAGATGTGTGAATCCGGTAGCCCGCAAAGGGAGGGGACTAAGAAGGAGCAGGTGACGCCCATTCTGAAAAGATCTCCAGCGCGGGAGGCGAAACCGGTGAGAGCCCCTACCCGTTCACCCGCTTCACCTCGAACCGCTCCGGCGGATGGGCGATGGCGTCCTGGGCGGCGACCAGCTGGATCTCGCGCTTGCCCGAGAGATGCGTCGCCTCCATCACCGCATAGACCGTGCCGGCGGTGCGGCCCAGCGCCACGGCGGGGTCGCCGCTGCGCAGCCAATGCGCCAGGAACAGCGCCGCGGTGATGTCGCCCGAGCCGTTGACCGAGATCGGCAGCCGCGGCGTCGCCACGATCCAGGCCCCGTCCGGCGCCACCGCCAGCATCTCGATCACGCCCTCCGGCGCGTCGCGGCGGATCAGGCTGGTGACCAGCACGATCTTCGGCCCGGTCGCCTGCACCTTGCGCGCGGCCGCCAGCGCATCGTCCAGCGTGGCGATGGCCCGGTCGTCCCCCACCCCGGCGCCCAGCCCGGCCAGGTATTCCAGCTCGAACTGGTTCGGGGTGATGATGTCGGCCTGCGGCACCGCCTTGTCGCGCATGAACTCCGGCAGGCCGGGGCGGACGAAGAAGCCGCGGTCGACATCGCCCAGCACCGGGTCGCAGCAATACACCGCCCGCGGGTTGGCCGCCTTGACCTTGGCCACGGCGTCGAGCACGACATGGCCCAGCGACACGTCGCCCATATAGCCGGACAGCACGGCGTCGCAGCCCGGCAGCACGCCGCGCTCCTCGACCCCGCGCAGCACCTCGGCGATCTGGTCGGCCGGCAGCACCGGGCCGCGGAAGCTGCCATAGCCGGTGTGGTTCGAGAAATGCACGGTCAGCACCGGCCAGACATCGATGCCGAGGCGCTGCAGCGGGAACACCGCGGCGCTGTTGCCGACATGGCCATAGGCGACGGAGGACTGGATCGACAGGATGGCGGTCACGGGTCGGCTTTCTTTCGTTCGGTGTCGTAGGTTGGGTTCGCTCTTGCGAACCCAACAATGGCTCGGGCTGCGGGATGTTGGGTTCGCAATCGCGAACCCAACCTACGCCGCGGCTGGAACGATGCCTCTCCCGCTTGCGGGATCTTTTCAGCATTCCAAACATCGTCATTGCGACCCCGGCCTTGAGCCGGGGGAAGCAATCCAGGGGCCGATGCGTGCAGCCCCTGGATTGCTTCGTCGGCTTCGCCTCCTCGCAATGACGGTGAGGGATGGGCGTTGTGAAAAGGTCCCGACACGCGGGAGAGGCAACGCGAAAGGACCTCGGATCGCGGCATCATCACGCCGCCGCCAAACTCAAATCCGGATCGCTCCGCAGCAGATCCACCAGCACCCGCAAGCCGCGCTCCAACTCCTCGGCATCGGCGGCGGCCGTGAGCGTGATGCGCATGGCGTGCGGCGTCTCGGCCCGGCCGGGCACGAACAGCTCGGTCGAGGTCATGGCCAGGCCGCGCTGCCGCGCCGCCGCCACCACCTCCTGTGCCCGCCACGGCTCCGGCAGTTCCAGCCAGATGTGGAAGCAGCCGGGCTGGCTAGCCCAAGTCAGCCCCTCCAGCGCCCGCGCCGCCACCGCGTGGCGCGCCTTGGTCTCGCGCCGGATGCGGTCGGCCAGCACGTCGCAGGTGCCGTCCTCGATCCAGTCGGCGACGATCTGCCCCATCACCGGCGGCGCCATCCAGTTGGTGGCGCGGGCGGCGGAGCTGAAGCGCCCCAGCCGGTCGGCCGGCATGGCGGCGAAGCCGATGCGCAGCGACGGCGCCATCGCCTTCGACGCCGCGGTGATGTAGATGCTGCGCTCCGGCGCATAGCTGGACAGGGCCGGCGGCGGGTCCTCGGCCACCGTGCCGTAGATGTCGTCCTCGACGATGGTGATGCCCAGGTCGCGGCACAGCTCGGCGATCGCCTTGCGGCGCTCGACCGACATGGTCTTGGTGGTCGGGTTGTGCAGCGTCGGGGTGGTGTACAGCAGCCGAGCGCCCGAGGCCCGGGCCGCGGCCTCCAGCGCCTCCGGGATCATCCCCTCCCCGTCCATGGCGACGGCCTTGAGCGACAGGCGCAGCAGGCTGGACAGGGCGCGGACGCCGGACCAGGTCAGCTCCTCCACCAGGATCGGGTCGCCGGGGTCGCAGAACGCCATCAGCGCGGCGGTGATGGCGTGCTCGGCGCCGCTGGTCACCAGCACGCGCTCGGGCCCGACCTCGATGCCGCGGCGGCGGATCCACTGCGCCCCGGCGGCCCGGTGCTCCCACCGCCCGGTATGGGCCTGGTAGTTGATCAGCTCGCCCAGCATGTTGGACCCGGCGATGCGACGCAGGGCCTCGGCGTATTCCGGGGCGACGACATGGGTGGGCGGTCGGTTGACGCCCAGCTCGATGGTCTGCGGCCCGCCGACCGCCGGCATGTCGAGCGTGGCCTGGGACCGGGCGCCGGCCTTGACGAAGCTGCCGCGCCCGACCTCGCCGGCGACCAGGCCGCGGCGCTCGGCCTCGGCATAGGCGCGGCTGACGGTGCCGACGGTGACGCCGAGCCGCCAGGCGAGGTCGCGATGGGTCGGCAGCCGCTCGCCGACCTTCAGCCGGCCGGCATAGACGTCCTCGGCGATGGCATCGGCGATGCGGAGATATTTCGGCCCCGCGCGGTCGACCAGCGACGGCATCCACATGGCGGCCTCCTCCTTGCGTGGCGCGATTGTGCCACGATTGTCTCGATCCGCATCAGAGCATGATCGGGACAATCAGGACAAGGAGGGGTAGGATGCAAGGGAGACAGGGCAGGATTGTCTGGGTGCGGGGGAAACCATTGCGCTGCAGTCTCGATAGTCGGCGCAAGCAGCGTAATGGAAGCGGCGAGTTACTTCGGAGCCGGTCTAGTTACGAGGAATATTATTTGCTCAAGAGCCCAGATTGTTCGGCCGATTCGCAGCAGTGATAGCAGCACGGCATACGCCAAGAATACCACCAGCCATCGGCTTGACGAGGTATCTCGGTCGAACAACAGGCACGTGAGCGCGACAATCGTTGCGAGGGCCAGGGTCCGAATCGTAGCGCTGAAGATCTTCCACAGTTTTGGGTACTCCGCGCTTTCACGAACCACCGATATACGATCAGATGTCGAGAAGCCGAGCACGATCGACGTTGCCGTGATCACGAATCCAAGTAGAGAGCCAAATATCGAAGCGGTCGTTCCATAGAAGGCGGCCCGATTGCCTTGCAGCACCGCATCCGTAACGACCGCCCCGCCGCTGGCCGTATACCAAAAGGCGAAGGCGGCTGCGAGCGATAGGGCCAATACCAGCTCGACCGCGAGGAAGTGTCGCCTCCAAAATCCTGGCAGGCGGATCATGACGAGAGGCTTACGGCTTGGCGCAACTCACCCGCCAACTCGTCATGTGCAGCCCGGATTGCCGCAAACGCGGAATCTGGATTGATCGCTCGGCTTCTCTCGCCGATCCTCATGACCTGTTTCCGCGCGATCAATTGATCGCGCAGGAGGTCGATTGTTTCGACTTTATTGCTCTCATCATGCTTCCCCTTGACCTGAAAACGCGCGACGTTCTCGCGGAGCTCGCGTCCCCGAAGCAGTGCTTTTAGGGGACTCAGCAGTCGCCGAAGAGCCTCGCGGCGGCCGTCCTTGGCGGGTTGTAGGACCAGTCGAATCTCTTCCGCATCACCATCCAGCACTCGCGCATTCGCAGCGAATGCGTCGCCAAGCGAGGTGTCAGCCTGCCGGATCGTCTCGGAATAAGAAGCCCTGATCTTGAGATCGAGCAAGCGAAGCTCCGTGAGATGATCCAGTTGTTCCGCCACATCAAGGCGTAATAGCGGTTCGAAAGTGGCAAGAGGAATAATGTTTCCCGATTTGACCCGCAGATAAAAACCAAGACGAGACAAACGAGGGCCGTAAAAATTAAAGTCAGCCCCAACTATATTGTCTGAAAAGAATACGACGTGGACAGGCTCAAGAAGCCCCGCGTCGGTTGCAATATTAAGGTCAGAAACTGTCCCAGCTTGCTCTAATTGAGGTAAACCGGTGCGCCGGATTTGACAGAACCGCATGGTCGCAACATCACTTGTCGTAGGCCAAACGCAAAGTGCGTTGCCATCCTCGTCTACGAGATAGCGACCTGATTGGCCATCAGCGAAAGGCATGCCGCCGATTGCGGTCAGAGCCGGGGTAGGATCGAATATTAACGGCTGCCCGCGCCCATCGGCGCCGATGTTTGCACGGTAGAAATGAATTTTCCGTTCAAGCGTCGGTGCGACGCGACTCCGTCGTGCCATCAATCCCCCTATTCGGCTCTACGCCGCCAACTAAGTGAACAAAATTCGCACTATTTTCCGATTCGCCGGATTCAGAGATAATATACCTAAGTTGCTATCATCCATTGCTCCCGAGATATGCCGGTCTAATAATCAAAATCCCTAATACGCCCAGCCACGACAAGGAGAATTATAGCGTACGCCTGCTGCGCTGGGAAGTCTGCGCAACTCGCCCGCTTCTGTCATCCGTCTCGAGGCGTTGGGCTATGCAGCGCTGATAGGACAACTGATTATGCCGAGTGATCGCGCAAGGGGACGACTTCGATCACGTCGACAATGCACGAATTGGCGAGCGAAGCAGATTGACAGGCCGCTAACAGATGGCCCGCTCGATCGGATCCCACACATGCTCTGACGGATAGGCGCCTAACAGTGCGCTGCTATCGCAATTTCCGGAGAGGATCGGCGCGCCGGCATCTGCGGATCTTTGCGAAGGCCGGATTCAAATCCTCCGACTGACTCGACCGTGTGAATTCGGCTTGTTGACATTTGCACGGCCAGTTTACTTTTGAGAAATCCGTTGACAAATTCTGAGATATGCCCAATCGTTATCCTCCATTCTGGAGCCGCCAATGACCCCCTGGGAACACCATCCAGCACTCTTGCGCGATCGCTTGGTCACGATCGCACAGCTGATCACGCGCGGCCGAAACGATGCGCTGGACCGCTATGACGCCAGCGTAGGTTGCATCAGCTGGACAGTCGGATGTGAGGCTTTCGCCTTTCAGAAGCACCGGATCCAGGAAGCGGCTGCCGGTATTGACTGGCTCGATATTCTCGATCCTACGATGCAGTTCGTTTTCAGCATCGGCGGTGTACCTGTAAGATTTTACCGCGGCGAACCTGACGACCCCAATATGCGGACGCTGAGGCAGACGTTCTCAGAATTGAAGCAAATGAGCCTCTTCAGTGCGGAAGAGTTGGTGAAGCTGACCGCAACGCCCCTCTACCGGTTTGCCGTGGAGACCGACATCGACGGGGCGATTGTCGCGGTGACCTTTCTCGTCCTCGCGGGTGATACGCCAGTGCTGACTTGGCAGGTGCCATTGGACACGCCAGTGACCAAGGTGTCGCCACTCTGGGTCGAAGGCAGCGAGGGTGTCGATCTTCCTGTTCCTTCGGTCGGAATTGCGTCAAAGAGAAAGAAGGACGGCACGTCCGAATGATCGGACGCCATTTTAGGACCGAAGCAGGGAGCGGTCGCTAGACTGGTAGAATATGGAACAGAAGCCGAAAATCGCGGGCGAGCAACTACGGCTCGCCCGACTTGCTCATGGATTCTCGCTTGAGGAGGTTGGCGAACTGGTCGGCGCCACCCGGCAGTTCATCCACCAGCTTGAGACAGGGTCCCGTTCGCCGTCCGATGAGATCATCGAGGCGCTCGGCGATGTACTCGGTGTGACGTCGGCCTTTCTGGCCGAGCCCATCCCATCCACAGTCAGGCCGGAGCAATGCCACTTTCGAGGTCACATCACCCGACCGGCATCCGTTACGAGCCAAGTTCTTGCGAGAGGGACTCTGCTCGACAAGTTCGTCGCCGCCATGGAGCGGCATCTGGACCTGCCGGGTGTCGCCTTTCCGGACCTGCCCGCCAGCACCGTCGAGGAGATTGAGCAAGCAGCGGAAGACGCCCGACGTTGCTGGGGCCTCGGAACCACAGGCCCTATCACTAGCATGATGCGTGTGGTCGAAAACGCTGGGGCCATTGTTACTTATTTCGGCGATCTATCCGACCGGGTCGATGCCTTCTCAATGGACCGACGCCGCCCCATCATCGTGCGCAGTTCTCTCAAGGAGAGCCTGGGTCGGCAGCGGTTCGACTTCGCCCACGAGTGCGGTCACCTCATCATGCATCGGGGTATTCAGACTGGCGACCGGACGACGGAAGATCAGGCGCACCGGTTTGCCAGCGCCTTTCTGTTCCCGCGAGGCGCCGTTCTGCGCGAATTTCCGCGCGGACGGGTAATCAACTGGAGCGCGCTCTTTGAACTGAAACTGAGGTGGAAGATGTCAGTCCGTGCGATCGTTCGACGAGGTTACGACCTGAAGATGCTGTCGCCAGCTCAATATCGGACAGCAAACATCCACCTAGTTAAAACAGGTCAGGCGAAGGTGGAGAAATACGACGACGACGGTAGCCTTCCGGTCGAACAACCTGAGTTGCTGCCATCAGCTCTCAGCGCGTTGGACGAAGCTATCCATGGTGGAGCCCGCTCGGTCGGTGAAGAAATTGGCCTCTCGCCCTCCATGATTGAGCTGATCACAGGCACACGCCTCCCCGCCTCCGATCCGTCTCTAGAAGACTCCAAGGTCGTTCGTCTTCGTCGCTTCTGATCCATGGACTGTACCCCGGGTGAGACAATGGAGTTCGGGTGATAGGGGGCAGAATTTCAGAACTGCAGGAATTGCGGTGAAAGTGCACTTTTAGCGGGCCTTCGCCCTCTGGCGGACCGCACTTGCTCCTGAGGGCGCACACTCACCGCACTCCCGAAACCCTTAATAAAGCTTCGCGATCAGGCGGTCGTCCAGGCGGTGGTTCCGGGCATAGTCGTACAGGTCGTCATTATACCGGGTGAAGTTCTCGTACACCTTGTCCACCAGCGCGATCGCCGTCTGGTGCTGCTCGGAGACGAATGCGAAGTTTTTGTCGCATGAGTGACCGGGATTCACTCATGGATCGGGGATGTGGATTTTTTCCCCGCCGCATGTCGAATCCGGCACCGTGCCGACGACCAGGGCCATCACCAACCGCCGACGAGGCATTGATGCCCAGGTCCGACCAGCCCCCCACAGGCGCCCATGACGACGACCTGCTGCGGTTCGAGGCGCAGGGTGCCGCGCCCCTGCCGGCGGCCACCGACCAGGGCCATTTCGAGAATGACGGCGCCCGGATCTGGTACGCGACCTATGGGGCCGGTTCCCCGGTGATCCTGCTGCATGGCGGCCTCGGCCATGGCGGCAACTGGGGGTACCAGGTGCCGGCGCTGGTCGCCGCCGGCCGCCGCGTCATCCTGATCGACAGCCGCGGCCACGGCCGCAGCACCCGCGACCAGCGGCCCTACACCTATGAGCGGATGGCCGGCGACGTGCTGGCGGTGATGGGCACGCTGCGGCTGGACAAGGCGGCGGTGGTGGGCTGGAGCGACGGGGCCTGCACAGCCCTGATCCTGGGCCTGCAGGCCCCCGCCCGCGTCACCGGCGTGTTCTTCTTCGGCTGCAACATGGACCCCAGCGGCACCAAGGCGCTCGACCTGCCGAACCCGCTGCTGGACCGCTGCTTCGGCCGGCACACCCGGGACTATGCCGAATTGTCGGCCACGCCGACCGAGTTCAAGGCCTTCGCCGATGCGGTCGGCGAGATGATGAAGACCGAGCCCAACTACACCGCCAGCGACCTGGCCAAGATCCGGGTGCCGGTCGCGATCGTGCAGGCCGAGCGGGATGAATTCATCAAGCCCGAACACGCCGAGTATCTGGCCCGCAGCATCCCCGGGGCGGAATTGATCATCCTGCCGGACGTCAGCCATTTCGCGCCGCTGCAGCGGCCGGACCGGTTCAACGCCGCGATTCTGGCTTTCCTCGACAAGCTTCCGGCGGCCTAGCCAGACCGCTCCTGCAGGAATTGCGGTGAAAGTGCACTTTTGCGGGCCTTCGCCCTCTGGCGGACCGCACTTGCTCCTGAGGGCGCACTCTCACCGCACTCCCAGAACCCTCAATAAAGCTTCGCGATCAGGCGGTCGTCCAGGCGGTGGTTCCGGGCATAGTCGTACAGGTCGTCATTATACCGGGTGAAGATCTCGTAGACCTTGTCCACCAGGGCGATCGCCGTCTGGTGCTGCTCGGCCGACGGCCGGTACAGGTTGATCTCGTCCTGCAGCCGCGCCACCGTGTCGCCGGTGGCGTGGCCGGTCTCCATCGCCAGGTGATGCGGCCCGAAGAAGACATACTCCTTGCCGGTCCGGGCGCTCAGCTCCTCGGCCGCCTGGCAGGTGGCGGAGAACAGCACATGGCCGTGGCCCTCCAGCGCCTCCAGCACCACATAGCGCTCGAACGGCGTTGCGTAGCGCAGCAGAGCGGAGAAGTCGTAGATCGCCCGGCGGACGCCGATGGTCTCGCGCCCCCACAGGAAGCACATCGCCTCGGTGAAGGTCAGCGCCGGGTTGAAATCGAGCTTCTTGCAGTCGGAGATGAACCAGGCGGAATGCCGCTCATCCTCCAGCGTGTGCTCGTTGACGATGGCCTGGAACATGTCGTCGTCATTGGCCTCGCGATAGACATACCGGTTCAGGTCGCTGAACCCCATCGCGAAAAACGCCATGCAGGGCGCGATGAGTAGCCTCTGCTGCGGGTCGATCGCCGGATCCCGCAGGAAATCGATCAAGGGATGGACCGCGAATTTCTGGTTGTTGTCCTCGATGTACCGATTGATCTGCTCCACGGAACTCTCCTTGGCCGGCCAGGGTGTTCTGGTGCGAGGATTTCGCCTTCGATCTATAGGGCCGGCCCTGGCCGGATCCGCATGCGGAGTGCGGATGGACGTATTCCGAACGCGGATGGTCGCGTCTCGCCCGATTGCAATTAACGCAATGTTCATTGCGCGGGCGGACCGTTATCGTTCATGCTATGTTCTATGAACAAGGCGCATTCCGACTCCACCCCGCAGCCAGCCGCACCGGCCTCCGCCGATGCCGGGCAGGCCGCGCGCATGCTCGACCGGCTGGCCGAGATGGCGATGGAGCGTGCCGAGGCCATGCATGCCGCCTCCCTCGCCGCGATCAAGGCCGGCGACACCACCACGGTCCGGGACCTGGAGCTCTCGCTTGACCGCGCCGGCCGCGGCATCCGCCACGCCCTGGCGCTCAAGGCCCATTTCGCCCGCCGCCACCGCGAGGCGGCGGACCAGGCCGCCGCCGAAGCCCGCGCYCCGATCGAGGAGAAGGCGCGGCGCCGGCGCCAGGTGGCGCGGATCGTCACCAGCTCGATCGCCACCGACCCCAATTT
>NZ_JBFRCU010000119.1:0-19235 GCF_052113205.1 Inquilinus sp. YAF38
GAGCCTGGCTGGCGCGCTCCGGCGACGGCCAGCCCGGGCTCGATGCCGGGCTCGGCATGGGCGTGGCGCCGGGCGAGGCCTTCGCCCTCAACGCCGCCACGGCGCCGCTGACCATCCGCAACGCGGACGGGGCCGGCACCCTGCGGCTGGAGCTGACCGGCCTGGACCTCGCCCTGGCCGCCGAGCGCCGCGCCGACGCCGGGCTGTCCGAGACGCTGCCCCCGGGCAGCGCCCTGCCGGTGACCCTGCCCGTCGGGGCGAAGCGGCTGCGGCTGGACCTGCCGGCCGGCGTCGCCGCCATCGCCGGCTGGCGCGGTGCAGACGACGCACAGACGGCCTGGGCTGGCGACGCGCCCGCCAGCTGGTCGCTGGACGGCGCCTGGACCGATCTGCTGCTGGTTAACACCAGTGGCAAGCCCGCGCCGGTCTCGCTGGCGCAGATCCCCGACCCGTCGCCCGTGCCTGCGCTGTCCACCGACACGGTGATGAAGCGCTTCTTCGGCGCCGAGGGCACGGTGCTGCTGGCGCTGCCGGACGGCACCGGCCCGGGCCACCGCCTGATCGTGGCCGGCGCCGCCGAGGCCACCGTGATCGGCCGCGATGGGCATGTCGCCAGCGGCCGCCGGATCCAGCTGACCGGCCCCGGCCTGGTGGTGCTGCGCCACGATGCCGGCCTGGTCGCCGCCTGGATGGAGGCGAACGAATACGGGCCGTGGCCGCAGCCGGAGCTGCAGGAGGCGCCGCTGCCCGGCATCCTGCCGCTGGCCGGCGAGGCCATGACCCTGCGGGTGAAGTCGCCGCAGCCCGCACTGCTGACCGCCCGCACCACGGCGCCGGTGATCCTGGCCGCCGACGGCGACGCGCCGGAGCTGTTCCCGGCCGGCGCCGAGTTCCACCGCTACCTGCAGGATGCGGCGCTGCTGCGCCTGTTCTCGCCGCAGGACGGGCCGCTGTCCGGCTCGATCGAGCTGGTGGCGACGCCGATCGTGCCGCTGGCCGAGGGCGTCGGCGATGCCGTCACCGTGGCATCCGGCGGCACCGCCCTGTTCGGCTTCACGGTCGAGAAGGACAGCGACATCGGCATCGGCATCCGGGCCGAGCCCGACAGGGCCCAGGTGCGGCTGCTCGACGCCGACGGCAAGAGCCTCGGCGAAGGGGTGGTGCAGATGCGCCACCTCGCTCCCGGCCGCTACCTGATCGAGGCGCAGGTGCCGCCCGACGTCCCGGTCACGCTGGTGCGGCCGGCGGTGGTCGGCATCAAGGCCCGGCCGAGCGGGCCGCCCGAGGATGTGATCCGCGGCTATCTGGACCTCGCCGGGCTGGCCCCGGCGACGAATGCGAGAGGCAAGTGATGACCCGCCTTCCCCTCATCCTCGCCCTGCTCGCCTCGGCCACGAGTTTTCTGGGCGCCGTCCCGGCCGCGGCACAGACGCCCGCGACCCCGCCGGCCGCGCTGGACCAGATCCAACGCGCCGACGGCGCCCAGGTGGTGCCGGAGCGGTTCCTGCGCCGCTGGGACCCGGTCACGGTGTTCTTCGACCGCGACACCGGCCCGCGCGGCGGCGGGCCGGAGGACGATCCGGCGAAATACGCGACGCTGTCGCCGGACCAGCCCGGCGCGTGGCAATGGCTGGGGCCCCGCGTGCTGCAGTTCCGCCCGGCCGCGCCGTGGGAGCCGCTGCGCCGCGTCACCGTCACCTCCGCCGGTCACGCCACCGAGCTGGTGCCGCTGCTGCCGACGCCGGTGGCCACCAGCCCGGCCGACCAGGCGGACGGCATCGCCGACCTTGACACCATCGGCCTGACCTTCGCCGACCCGGTCGACATCCAGGCCCTGGCCCGGCTGCTGACCATCGAGCTGCGACCCCTGCCCGGCTTTGACGGCCAGGGCAGCCAGCAGCTGACGGCGCAGGACTTCACCATCAAGGCGCTGGAGCGGGCCGACCGCACCGCCCAGCAGGGCTATGTCGTGACGCTGCGCCAGCCGATCCCGGACGGGCGGATGGCGATCCTGCGGCTGCGCCTGTCCGACGCCGCCGGGCTGGACGACCCGATCTTCGAGCTGCGGCTGCGCAGCGCCGCGCCGTTCACGGTCACCGACACGTCCTGCGGCCGCAGCTTCCAGCAGGACCAGCAGGACGGCGTGCTGCGCTGCAGCCAGCCGGCCGCCTATGAGGGCGAGGAGGCGCAGCCGACCGGCGAGCGCCGGCTGCGCCTGCGCTTCTCGAACGAGCCGGAGGCGCTGGATCTGGTCCACGCCCGCGACGTGTTCCGCCTCACCCCGGCGGTCGACGACCTGGCGCTGGAGCCCGATGGCCGCGACCTGACCCTGACCGGCCGGTTCCTGCCCGACACGGTCTACACCCTGCGGATCGACCCCGGCAGCCTGAAGGATGTTCGTGGACGGCCGCTGTCCGGCCCCGCCACCGATGCCCGCTTCGTGTTCCCGCCCGACCTGCCGGCCCTGGCCTGGGATGCCGGCCAGGGCATCAGCGAGCGGTTCGGCCCGCAGATGGTGCCGCTGCGCGGCCATGGCTACGACCGGGCCGACATCCGCATCCACCGCATCGACCCGCTGGGCCGCGACTTCTGGCCGTTCCCGGCGGAAGGCTTGACCACCCAGGACGACACCGAACCGCCGCTGGCCGGCAACGAGCCGTCGCCCTGGAAGGATGCGGCGGCGATCGACCGCGACGCGATGGCGGAGCGGATCGCCGCGCTGGGCTCGCCCGCCGTGTCCGAGCTGCTGCCGCTGCCGTCGCTGCGCGGCGGCATCTCGGCCAAGTTCGGCCTCGACCTCAAGCCGCTGCTGGCGAAGATCGCCGGCGCCGGCCAGCCCGGCACCTATCTGGTCGGGCTGCGGCCGGTCGACGGCGCCGACCGGAGCTGGCTGCGGCTGCAGGTGACCGACCTGACATTGTCGACGGTCGAGGAGCCGCAGCGCATCCGCTTCGCCGTCACCTCGCTGAGCACCGCCAAGCCGGTCGACGGCGCCGAGATCCGGCTGGAGGGCGTGCGCGACGAAGAATTCGTCACCCTCGCCCGCGGCGTCACCGGGGCCGATGGCGGCTTCGCCTGGACGCCGAAGGGCGCCTTGGCCGACGAGCCGGAGATCCGGCGCATCGTCGTGACCAAGGGCACCGACACGCTGGTGCTGGAGCCGGAGAACGGCCCGGCGCAATACGCCCAGGAGAACTGGACCAAGCCGGACGAGCCTTGGCTGGCCTGGGGCTTCGGCGATGTCGCGGCGCGGCGCGAGCGGCCGCAGATGCTGTGCCATGTCTTCACCGAGCGGCCGATCTATCGGCCGGAGGAGGCGGTGGAGATCCGCGGCTTCGTCCGCTCCTATCTCGGCGGCGGCCTGTCCTTCTCCAAAGGCAAGGGCGAGGTCGTGGTCAACGGCCCGGACGATCAAGAATGGCGCATGCCGGTGACGCTGGACGGCAATGGCGGCTTCTACCAGCGCTTCGAAGAGATCACGACGGCGACCGGCGATTACAGCGTCCGCTTCGTCGACCCCGATGGCGACGAATGCGGCCAGGTGCCGTTCAAGAAGGAGGCCTACAAGCTTCCGACCTTCGAGGTGCTGCTGAACGGCCCGGATTCGGCGCCGCTGGACAGCCAGCTCCAGGTCTCGCTGCTGGCCCGCTACTTCGCTGGCGGCCTGCTGGCCGACCGCCCGATCAAGTGGCGGGTGACGCAGTTCCCCTACAGCTGGACCCCGCCGGGACGCGAGGGGTTCCAGTTCTCCAGCGACTCCCGCTTCTCGGGCGAGCACGAGTTCCGCTCCACCCCCGTGCTGCAGCAGGACGGCAAGACCGATGCCGGCGGGTCGGCCCAGATCACGCTGGACCCGACGATCGAGCCGACCGCCCAGCCGCGCCGCTACGTGGTCGAGGCCACGGTCACCGGCGACGACGACATGCAGATCCGCAGCACCCAGCATGTGGTGGCGCTGCCGCCCTTCACCCTGGGGCTGAAGGTGCCGCGCTATCTGCCGAAGGCGGATGCGCTGGACCCGGAGATCCTGGCGGTCGACGCCGCCGGCAAGCCGCTGCCGGGCGTCGAGATGACGGTGAAGCTGATCCACCGCAACTGGAACTCGGTGCTGCAGGCCAGCGACTTCAGCCAGGGCTCGGCCAAATACGTCACCCAGGTGATCGACGAGACGCTGGAGGAGCGGAAGGTGACCTCCACCGCCGATGTGCAGGCGCTGCACTTCGCCTTGCCGGAGGCCGGGGTCTACATCGTCTCGGTCGAGGCCGCCGACAGGATCGGCCGCGGCCAGTCGGTGAAGGTCGACCTGTTCGCCGCCGGCGACACGCCGGTGACCTGGTCGCGCCCGCCGGGGCAGAACGTCACCGTCACCGCCGACAAGGATGCCTATGCCCCCGGCGAGACCGCGACGCTGGTGATCGAGAGCCCGTTCCAGACCGCCCGCGCCTTGGCCGTGGTGGAGGAGCCGGAAGGCCGGTTCCGCTACGACTGGGTCGACATCGCCAACGGCTTCGGCCGCTATGCCGTGCCGGTGCGCAAGGCCCAGATGCCGCGGCTGGCGGTGCATTTCCTGATCATGCGCGGGCGGCTGTCGGGCGAGACCCAGGCCGCCACGGCGCCGTTCGACCAGGGCAAGCCGGTGACGCTGGCGACCACCGCCTGGGTCAAGGTCACCCCGGTCGAGAACCAGGTGGCGGTGACGCTGGACGCGCCGGCCAGCGCCCGCCCGGCGCAGGAGATCGAGGTGACGCTGCACCTGGCCGACCTGAAGGGCAAGCCGCTGCCGGGCGAGGCCACCTTCTGGCTGGTCGACCAGGCGGTGCTGTCCCTGGCCCGGGAGCAGCCGCTGGACCCGCTGCCGAAGTTCATCGTCGCCCGCATGTCGCAGATGGCGGCGCGCGACACCCGCAACATGGCCTTCGGCGTGATCCCGCTGGAGGAGGTGCCGGGCGGCGACGAGGCGACCGACGAATGGGGTGTGGAGAACATCTCCGTCCGCCGCAACTTCAACCCGGTGCCGATCTACCTGCCGCATGTCCAGGTCGGGCCCGACGGCACCGCCAAGGTCAAGGTCAAGCTGCCGGACACGCTGACCGTCTACAAGATCCGCGCCGTGGTCACCAGCGGGCCGGACCGCTTCGGTGTCGGCACCGGCGAGGTCAAGGTGCGCCAGCCGATCGTGGCCCAGCCCGCTTTGCCCCGCTTCGTGCGGCCGGGCGACAGCTTCGACGCCGGGCTGGTCGGCCGCGTGGTCGAGGGCCCGGGCGGCTCCGGCCGCGCCGGCATCAGCGTCGACGGGCTGA
Organism: Inquilinus sp. YAF38; assembly: GCF_052113205.1. Lineage (NCBI taxonomy): Bacteria > Pseudomonadati > Pseudomonadota > Alphaproteobacteria > Rhodospirillales > Rhodospirillaceae > Inquilinus > Inquilinus sp. YAF38. The sequence goes on from NZ_JBFRCU010000119.1 coordinate 5,301, forward strand.
CCGTGCAGGGGTCGAAGGACCGCGCCTTCGCCTGGGACGGCAACCGGCCGGCGCGGATCAGCTTCCCGGTCTCGGTGCCCGATCCGGCGCCGGGCCAGGACACGGCGAAGCTGCGCCTGCTGCTGCAGCGCGACGCCGACAAGGCCGGCGACGCGGTCGAGATCGCGCTGCCGATCCGGCCGGACCGGCCGCCGCTGCGTGAGCGCCGGATCGTCGAGCTGGCGCCGGGCGCGACGCAGGAGCTGCTGGCCGCGCCGGGCGACGTCCGCCCCGGTTCCTATTCCGCGTCGGTGGCGCTGGCGGCCGACCCCGCCTTGGTGCGGCTGGTCGCCGGGCTGAACGCCCTGGCCGACTATCCGTTCGGCTGCACCGAGCAGGTGATGGCGCTGGCCAGCGCCGAACTCGCGCTGAAACCCTACGCCCCGGTCCTAGCCGCGGCCGGGCTGCAGGACCGCATCTCGGCCGATGTGCAGAAGACGATCCAGAGCATCATCCGCACCACCGACGAGGACGGGCTGGTCGGGTTCTGGCCGAAATCGCGCGGCTCGGTGATGCTGACCGCGGCGGCCTACAGCTTCGTGGTGCAGGCCGAGCAGGCGGGCGAGACCGTCGACCCGGCGCTGAAGGACCGGCTGGCCCAGGTGCTGAAGCAGGCCCTGCGCTCGGACTATCCGCGCTTCCTCACCGGCGAGGAGGTGCGCGAGCGGGTCGCCGCCCTGTCGGCCCTGGCCGCGGGCGGCGCCGCGGACCCGGCCTATCTGGCCGAGCTGAGCCGCCGGGCCTCGCTGCTGCCGCTGGAATCGTTGGCGCAGATCACCGCGGTGGTCGCCGCGGCGCCGGATGCCGACCCGGCCCGGGTCGCCGGCCTGCTGGACCAGGTCAAGGCCAATGTCCGGCTGCTGTCGCGCGACGGCCGGCCGGTCTATGCCGGGCTGCAGGACCGCCCGGCCGGCCCGATGGTGCTGCCGTCGGAGACCCGCACTCTGTCCGAGGTGCTGCTGGCGGTCGCCCGCGCCGCGCCGGACGACCCGCTGCTGGGCCAGCTGCGCACCGGGCTGATCGGCCTGGGCGACGGCTCCGGCTGGGGCAGCACCAACGCCGACGTGGCGGCGCTGCGGGCCCTCGCCGCGGCCTGGGTGGCGCCGAGCGGGTCGGTGCCCGTCGTGGCGTCGCTGCCCGGCGGCGACAAGACCGGGACGCTGGAGCCCGACGCGCCGGTGCTGCGCTGGCGCATCGACCAGGCCGGGCCGATCGGCGTGACCAACCGAGGCGGCCAGCCGGTGGTGGCCCTGGGCGACGCCCGCTGGCTGCCGAAGGCGCCGGGATCGGCGGCGGCGCCGGTACAGGACGGCTTCGTCCTGACCCGGCAGCTGTACCGCGTGCCGGCCGCCGGCCCGCTGGAGCGGCTGGACCCCGGCGGCGACGGCGCCATCCATGTCGCCGCCGGCGACGTGGTCGAGGAGGTGGCGGAGCTGATCAACCCCGAGGCCCGCACCCAGGTCGCCATCCGCCTGCCGATCGCGGCCGGGTTCGAGCCGCTGAACCCGAACCTGGCGACCGCGCCGGCGGAGGCCGCGCCTTCGGCCGCGCCGTCGGTGCCGCCGAGCTATGCCAGCTATGGCGACGACGAGGTGCGGGTGTTCTACGACCGGCTGGACAAGGGCACGCTGACCCTGCGCTTCCGCCTGCGGGCGCAGGTGGCGGGCAGCTTCATCCAGCCGCCCGGCGAGGCCGAGATGATGTACCGGGCCGGAATCTACGGCGCCAGCGCCGGCCAGCGCGTCGTCGTCAGCCCGTAGGGCGGGCGAGGATGGCCCTGCCCCTCGACACCCCCTTCCCGCCCCGCCGCCGGTGGCGGCGCCGGCTCGGCTGGTGCGCGATCGCCCTCGGCTTCGCCGTGTTCGGCCTGTTTGCCGTGCAGGTGGCGCAGCGGGCGCATCTGGAGGCGCCGGCGCCGACCCCGATCCTCTATGACCGGCAGGGCGAGTTCCTGGCCCAGATCGGCCATGAGGAGCGCGCGGCAGACGGCAGGCGCTTCGTCGACTACGGCTACTGGACGGTCGATCCGCTGCCCGATCGCGTCGTCCGCGCCACGCTGGCGCTGGAGGACCGGCGCTTCTGGGACCATCCGGGCGTCGACCCGCGCGCCGTCGCCCGGGCGCTGTGGCAGAACCTCGAGGGCGGCCGGGTGCGGTCCGGCGCCTCCACCATCGCCATGCAGATCGCCCGGATGCAGCGGCCGGCGGCGCGCAACCTCTGGTCCAAGGCGGTGGAGGCCGGCACCGCGCTGGTGCTGACCCAGCGCTACGACCGCCAGGCGCTGCTGGCGCATTACCTGCGGCTGGTGCCCTACGGCAATGGCAGCCACGGCATCGCCCATGCCGCGCGCTGGTATTTCGACAAGCCGGTGGCGGATCTGAGCTGGGCCGAGATCGCCCTGCTCTCCGCCGTCCCGCAGGCGCCCAGCCTGATGAACCCGCGCCGGCCGGACGGGCTGGCCCGGGCCAAGCAGCGCGGCCAGCGGGCGCTGGACGAGCTGGCCGACCAGGGCGTGATCGGGCCGCAGGAGCTGGCGCTGGCCACCACCCAGCTGGCCGAGCTGCGCCTGCCGCCGGTGCCGCGCCGGCCCGACGCCGTGCCCGCCATCCTGCGGCTGCGCCAGATGATCGCGCGGAACGGCGCCGAGGCCCTGCCCGCCAACGACCCGCGACTGCGCACCACGCTGGATCTGGGGATCCAGGAGACGGTGACGGCGGCGGCGCGGCGCCAGCTGCGGGCGCTGGGCCCGATGGGGGCGCAGCAGGTCGCCGTGGTGGTCGCCCGGCGCGACAGCCGCGAGGTACTGGCCGATGTCGGCAGCGCCCGCTACGGCGGCGCCAATGGCGGGTCGATCGACTTCAGCCGCGCCGTGCGGTCACCCGGCAGCACGCTGAAGCCCTTCATCTACGCCCTGGCGATGCAGCGCGCCCTGCTGAGCCCGACCGACGTGATGGCCGACATGCCCGAGGGCGCGTCCGGCATCTCCAACGCCGACCGCACCTTCCTCGGCCCGGTGCTGCCGCGCCAGGCGCTGGCCAATTCGCGCAACATCCCAGCGACCAATCTGCTGCGCCGGGTCGGGCTGGACAGCGGCTTCCGCTTCTTCCGCGAGCTGGGGCTGCACGATCTGGACGTGCCGGCGGAGAATTTCGGCCTGTCGATGGCGATCGGGTCGCTGCCGACCAGCCTGGATCGGCTGGTGCAGGCCTATGGCGCGCTGGCCGATGACGGGACCTTGCGCGACTTGGTGTGGTACCGCGGCCAGGCGCTGGCGCCGCCGCGCCGGGTGCTGTCGCCCGACATCGCCCGGCTGGTGACGCTGTTCCTGTCCGACCCGATGGCGCGGCTGCCCAGCTTCCCGCGCTACGGCACCACCGAGTTCCCGTTCCCGGTGGCGCTGAAGACCGGCACCAGCCAGGGCTATCGCGACGCCTGGGTGGTGGCGTGGTCGCAGGACTACATGGTCGGGGTCTGGTTCGGCCGGCCGGATGCCGGGACCATGCGCCAGGTCGCCGGCGCCGGGTCGGCCGCGAAGCTGGCGCATGATGTGCTGATGGCGCTGCACGGCGCCCGGCCCGGCGACCTGCTGGACGCCAGCTTCCCGGTGCCGCGGGCCTATAAGCCGGTCGAGCTGTGCGTGCCGGCCGGCGGCCCCGCCCCCGACTTCTGCCGCCAGCGCGTGGTCGAGTGGGTCAAGGCTGACGCCGCCGCGCCGGCCGCGATCCCCGCCGTCGCCCGGGCGCCTGGGCCGGGGCAAGATGGGCCGGCGATCGGCACCGCCGAGCCGCCGCGCCTGTCGATCACGATGCCGGAGCAGAACGCCCGGATCTGGCGCAACCCGGAGATGCCGCCGGCGCTCGACCGGCTGGCGCTGAAGGCCGCGGCGGCGCCCGGCGTCACCCAGGTGGTCTGGTATGTCGACGGGCTGCCGTTCCGCACCGCGCGCCCGGACGAGACGGTGTACTGGAAGCTGACGCCCGGCGCGCATCGCTTCCAGCTGCGCCTGCCGCTGCAGGACGGCGAGTCGCGGCCGGTGCGGATCGTCGTGGAATAGGCGGCGCGGCGGGTCGCTTCACGTTTCCGTCATGCCAGCCGGTCGATGCCGAATTCGAAGCGGCAGTGCTCATGACCCTGGGCGGCGCATTGCGTCTCCGCGCAGCCCACCGCGGCCCCTGCCCCGGCATCGCCCAGCAGGTGCCGCAGCGCGCCGGTCATGAAGCCTTCGAACATATAGCAGACCGGCCGCCCCGCCCCCGGGCCGACTTCCAGGGCGAAGACCGAGGCGGACAGGGCGATGCGGCCCTGCCCGCTGGCGGCGTCGAGATGCTCGACCTCGAACCGCCCCCAGCCGCGCTGCGACAGCCGCTGGAAATAGCGCCGCACCGTCTGCTCCGGGTCCAGCCCCAGGCTGCGGGCCTGGACCGCGCACCAGTGCACGGCCGAGACCTCGGTCGCCTGGCGCAGGATCGCGCGGTACGGCTCGATGCCCATCGCCGCCTCCACCGCCCGGTGGTTGTTCACCAGAAAGTGGCGCGGCAGGTAGACCATCGGCAGGTCGTCGGTGCGCCAGATCCCGGTCTCGGGATCGACGTCGATCGGCACTTCGGGCGCCGCCATGGTCAGGCGGCGACCGCGCCCTGGGACCGGCTGAGCACGGCCGAGGAATCCTTGTACAGCGCCCCGTCCTTCATGATCACCAGCAGGTTCTTCTCGTGCACCATCATGTCGAGATCCTGCAGCGGGTCGCCGTCGACCAGCAGCAGGTCGGCGATGTAGCCGTCCTTGACCTCGCCGAGCTCGCCCTTCAGCCCCATCACCTCGCCGCCGATCCGGGTGCCGCAGACCAGCGCCTCGCTGGGGCTGTAGCCGAGCAGGTCGACGAAATGCTTGAGGTCGCGGCCGTTCTGGCCCTGCGGCGTCTGGGCGAAGCCGTAGTCGCCGCCGATCAGCACCCGCACGCCGCGCTTGCGCAGCTCCTGGTAGACGGCGCGGCTGGTGTCCAGCACCCGCTGCATGCCGATGTTCAGCGCGAATTCGCGGGTGAAGCCGAACGGCTCGCCCTCATGCAGCGTGGCGTAGATGATGCCGATCGCCGGGCCGACGAAGATCCGGTCCTTCGCCGCTTCCAGCATGTCGATCGCTTCCTCGTCGGCGGATTCGCAGTGATAGATCACGTCGACGCCGCAGCGCACCGCGCGCTTGACCGATTCCGCCGCGCGGGCGTGGCAGTTGATCTTCTTGCCGAAGTCGCGCGCCACCTGGACCGCCATGCGGACCTCGTCCTCGCGCATCACCGTGGCGCCGCCGCCGGCCTTCGGCCCGAGGTCGTCGCCCGAGATGTTGATCTTGATGTTGTCGACGCCCTCGCGGCAGCACAGCCGCACGGCGCGGGCGATCTCCTCCGGCCCGTCGGCAATCATGCCGAAGCTCTCATAGTACATGTGCTGCTTGCGCTCGTCGCCGAGGCCGCCGGTGACCGTGATCTCCGGGCTGCCGGCGCGAATGCGGGGGCCGGGCAGGCGGCCGGCCTCGATCTCGTTACGGATGACGACGTCCAGCCGCAGCTTTGAGGTGGCGGCGCTGTAGGCGCTGGTGAAGCCGTGGTCCAGCAGCGTCTTGGCGTTGCGCATGGTCAGGAGGACGTGCTCCTCGGGCGGGATGTTGCCGAGGTCGCTGTCGTTGATGGCACCGCCGAAGGAGATGTGGGCGTGGCCCTCGACCAGCCCCGGCATCAGCGTCCGCCCCTGGCAGTCGATCGACTGGGCGCCGTCGGCCACCAGCTGGCCGGGGGTGCGGGCGACGCTGCGGATGCGGCTGCCCTCGACCAGGACGTCGCCCGGAAACGCGTCGGCCCCGCTGCCGTCCCAGACCATGGCGTTGCGGAAGATGACCCTGTTCATCGCGGCTCCCCTGTCTTCTGTATTGATGCGCGGCCGGCGGGTCCGGCTTTCCTGGGACGATGCCTTCCATCCATATATCAGTCAACGGATAATATATTTTATTGACCCGTGCCGGATCGGCTTCGATAATCCAGGATGACGACGTCCAATCCGGAGGCGCCGCTCGAGGCGCCCCAAGCACAAGGCATCATGGCCCGAGACCCCACGCTCAATCGGACCCAAGGCGCCTATGAGGCCCTGCGTGCGGACCTGCTGTCCTGCCGCATCCTTCCCGGCAGCCGGCTGAAGATCCAGGAGCTGTGCGGGCGCCTCGCCGTCAGCCTGGGTGCGATCCGCGAGGCGCTGTCGCGCCTGACCTCGGAGGGGCTGGTGGTGGCCGAGCCGCAGCGCGGCTTCCGCGCCGCGCCGATCTCCGCCGCCGACCTGCAGGACCTGACCAATGCGCGGATCGAGCTGGAGACGCTGTGCCTGCGCCGCGCCATCCGCCTCGGCGACGTGCATTGGGAATCGAAGCTGGTGGCCGCCACCCACCGGCTGTCGCGCACGCCGGAGCGCGACCCCGGCGACCCGGAGCGGATCAATGACGACTGGGCGGAGGCGCATGCCGCCTTCCACCGCGCTTTGGTCGAGGGCTGCGACAGCGCCTGGCTGATGCGGCTGCGCGGCCAGCTCTACGACCAGAGCGAGCGCTACCGCCGGATCTCGGTGCCGCTGACCCGCAGCACCCGCAACATCGAGCAGGAGCACCAGCAGATCGTCACGGCGACGCTGGACCGCGACGCCGAGGCCGCCGCGTCGCTGCTGGCCGCCCATCTGCAGGCCACCGCCACCATCCTGCTCTCCGCCGCCGCCAGCGACGAGATGCGGATGGTCGAGGAGGTGGAGGGGTAGCAGGCTTCGAGGCCTGCCCTTTATTCTCTCCCCCTCCCCTTGCGGGAGGGGGTATGGGGGAGGGGTCCGCGCGCGACTGGCGACACCTCTGCAGCGTAAAAACCGCCGCATCGGCAATCCAACGCCGCTCCAAACCGAGAGAACCCCTCCCCCTACCCCCTCCCGCAAGGGGAGGGGGAGAGTGGTTTGCTGATTGAGCGCCCTTGGTTGGAAGGCCTCACACCCCCATCCATTGCCGGCCGATCTCAACATAGAGCCCGACCGCGGCCTCGATCTTCGAGACCAGGCAGTATTCGTCGGTCTTGTGCGCCATGGTCGGCTCGCCGGGGCCGAGGATCACCACCGGGATGCCGCCCATCGCCGGCGCCAGCACCGAGGCGTCGGTGAAGAAGGCGGCGCCCTTCGGGTCGATGCGCCGGCCGGCCGCGCGCTCGCACAGGTCGAACACGCCGCTGACCCATTCGTCCTGCGGGCTGGTGGCGACGGCACCGACATCGACGATGCGCGACAGCTCCGCCCCCTCGCCCAGCACCGCCGCGACCTCGCGGCGGATGGCGTCGTTCGACTGGCCCGGGACGGTGCGGATGTCGATCTGCACCTCGGCCCGGTCGGGCACCGAATTGACGTTCAGCCCGCCCTGGAAGGTGCCGACATTGATCGACGGCCCGCCGAGATGGACGTGGGGCTGGGCGTCGAAGCTGTGCTCGGCCAGGCGCAGCACGCCGCGCGCGGCCTTGTAGACGGCGTTGTCGCCCTGCTCCGGCATCGAGCCATGGGCGGTGACGCCGTGGAAGGCGGCCCGCAGCCACAGCGCGCCACGATGGCCGATCATCGGCAGGTTGGCGGTCGGCTCGCCCACCAGCAGCGCACCGGCCTGCGGCAGGGCGCCGGCGATTCCGGCCAGATGGCGGGCGCCGTCGCAGCCGGTCTCCTCCCCCGCCGTCAGCACCAAAGCGAGGCCGGCGCGGCGGCCGGGCAGCCGGGCGAGGTCGACTGCCGCCGCCACCATGGCGGCGACGCCGGCCTTCATGTCGCTGGAGCCGCGGCCGTACAGCCGGTCGCCGTCGATCTCGGCGGCGAGGGGATCGCGGGTCCAGGGCGCGGCGCCCAGCGGCACGGTGTCGAGATGGCCGGTGAAGCACAGCGGCGCGCCCTCGCCGTCCAGCGTGGCGACGACATTGATCCGGCCCTCGCCCATCGGGTGGACCGCGACCGCGAAGCCCGCCGCCTCCAGCACCCGGCCCGCCAGCTCGACGCAAGGCTGCTCGCCGCCCGGCGGGTTGATCGACCGCAGCCGGACCAGGTCGCGCGTCAGCGCGACGGCGGAAGACACAGTCATTGTTCAGGCCTCGTCAGCGGGCAGGGCTCCCCCAATCTGTCATTGCCGGGCTTGACCCGGCAATCCAGGGGCTTCCAGAACGGTTCTTGGTGGCCCCTGGATCCTCGGGTCAAGCCCGAGGATGACAGTGGAAGAGAACAGGCGCGACCAGCTTACTGCCGGAGCCGGGTCCAGATCCGATCATAGGCCCGGGTCGCCTTCTCCGGGCAGGCGGGGGCGAAGGTGATTTTGAGGTTCTTGGGCGGGTTGAACTCGGGGGAGGAGCCCAGCTCCGCCGACAGCAGCTTGTTGGAGCCGGTCACCGCGGTCTGGTAGCCGGAGAAGGCCGATTGCAGGGCGATGTTCTGCGGGTCCATCAGGAAGTTCAGGAACGCCTTGGCGTTCTCCAGGTTCGGCGCGCCCTTCGGCACGGCGACATTGTCCATCCAGCCGACCACGCCCTCCTTCGGATAGACATAGGTCACGGTCGATTTCTGCTGGCGAGTCGCCTCGGCCTTGCCGGACCATTGCTGGTGCATCGCGGTCTCACCCGACACCTGGCGCTCGACCGTGCCGTCGGAGTTGTAGACCTTGACGAAGGGCTTCTGCGCCTCGAGCAGCGCGTCCACCGCCTTCAAATCGGCCGGGTCGGTGTTGCATTGCGCCTTGCCGAGATAGACCAGCGCCAGCGACATCACCTCGCTGGGCGACCCGAACATACCGATCTTGCCCTGCAGCTCCGGCGGCGGCTCGAACAGCAGCTTGAGGCTGTCATGCGGGCCTTTGTAGACTGCGGTGTCGACCGAATAGGAGGTGGTGCCCCAGACCCAGGGCACGCTGTACTTGGCGTCCGGGTCCCAGGACCGTTTCTGCCATTCCGGATCGAGGTTCTTGAAGTTCGCCATGGCGGCGACATCCACCGCCTCGAACAGCCCCTGCTGCACGAAGATCGGCACGAAGTCGTTGCTGACCACGATCAGATCGTAGCCCGAGGCGCCGGAGGTCAGCTTGGCCAGCGCCGTCTCGTTCGAGTCATAGGTGTCGATCGAGACCTTGATGCCGGTCTCCTTCTCGAACTTCGCGATCAGCTCCGGCGCGGTGTAGTCGGTCCAGTTGTAGAGGTGCAGCTCACCCGCCGCCTGCGCCGCGGCCGGCAGGACCAGCGCCAGAGCGGTGCCGGCCAGCATCGATGCCCAGTTCTTCATCTTTGTTCTCCCTGTTTGATTGAAGTCCCTTGTCACCCCGCGCGCCCCTACCCCGCACGTCGATGCCGGCGGCCGAGCAGCAGCGCGGCGCCGACGAAGACCAGCGAAACGGCGAGCAGGATGGTGGAGATGGCATTGACCTCGGGCGTCACGCCGAGGCGCATCATGCCGTAGACATAGACCGGCAGCGTGGTGGAGCCGGCGCTGGAGACCATCATGCTGATCAGGAAATCGTCGAGCGAGACGACGAAGGCCATGATCGCGCCGGAGGCGATGGCCGGGGCTAGCAGCGGCAGGGTGATGCGGCGGAACAGCTGCCATTCGCTGGCGTAGAGGTCGCGCGCCGCCTCCTCCAGCGCATGCCCCATCTCGCGCAGCCGGGCCTGCACCGGCAGGATGGCGAAGGGGATGCAGAATACGGTGTGGGCGATCATCAGGTTGACCAGCCCGTTGCGCATGCCGATGGCGGAGAAGAACACCAGCGTGGCGATGGCGACGATGATCTCCGGCACCACCAGCGGCAGGGCGATCATCAGGGTGACGGCGCCGCGGCCGGCGAAGCGGCGGCCCCGCTCCAGCGCCAGGGCGCCGGTGACGGCGATGACGGTGGCGGCGATGGTGGCGACCACGGCGATCACCAGGCTGTTCAGCGCCGCGTTGCGGATGTCGTCATTCTCCGCCACCCGGGCGAACCAGCGCAGGCTGAAGCCCTGCCAGACCGTGACCATGCTGCTGCTGTTGAAGGCGTAGACCACCAGCACCAGCAGCGGCGCGTAGAGAAAGGCCACCATCAGGGCGACGTAAGCGCCCAGCCCCGGCGTCCGGCGCCAGTCGAAGGGCCGCACCTTGGTGCGCCGGGCGGGCAGCGGGGCGGCGACGGAGGACACGGTCATGGCCGCAGCTCCCGCATCCGGGTCCGGCGGGTCTGCAGCAGCAGCACCACAAGAATCACGACGGTGATGGCGGTCGACAGCGCGGCGCCGAACGGCCAGTTGCGCGACGAGGTGAACTGCATCTGGATCAGGCTGCCGATCAGCAGCGTCTTGCCGCCGCCCAGCAGGTCGGGCGCCAGGAAGGAGCCGAGGGCCGGGGCGAAGACCAGGGTCGACCCGACCATGGCGCCCGGCCGGGCCAGCGGCCAGACGATGCGGCGGAACACCGCCATGCGGTCGGCATAGAGGTCGTAGGCAGCCTCGACCAGCCGCGGGTCCAGCCGCTCCAGCGTCGAATAGATCGGCAACACCATGAAGGGCAGGAAGGTGTAGACGAGGCCCAGCAGGATGGCGCCGTCATTGTACAGCAGCGGCAGCGGCTGGCCGATCACGCCCAGGCCGCGCAGCGCCTGGTTGGCCACGCCCTCGTCGCGCAGGATCAGGATCCAGCAATAGGTGCGGATCAGCGTGTTGATCCAGAACGGCAGGGTGACCACGAACAGCAGCACCCGCCGCCGCGCCTCACCCTGGCAAACCACGTACCAGGCGATCGGCAGGGCCAGCGCCAGACAGATCGCCGTGGTGGCGATGGCGAGCCACAGCGACCGCAGGATGATGACGATGTAGTCGGTCGAGAACACCAGGCTGTCGTCGAAGTCGCGCTGGTACAGGAACTGGATGTAGCCATCGAGACTGAATGGCGGCGTGACCCCGCCATAGGCCCCAGCCGTCATGAAGGAATAGGCCACGGCGATCGCCATCGGGATCAGCATGAAGATGCCGATGACCAGGGCGGCCGGGGCGATCAGCAGCAGGGTGCGCGACAGCTTCATGCCCGTCCCCGTCAATGCACCAAAGCGCGTTCGGCCTCGGGCGGCCAGTCGAGATCGACCGCGTCGCCCGTCGCAAAATCGCCCCGGAGGTCGCGGACTCGGGCGCGGATGCCGACCGCCCCGGGCAGCTCGATCTCGTAGAGGGTGTCGAGGCCGAGGAAGGTCATGGCGGCGACGTTGCCCCGCACGCGGCCGGCGGCATGGCCGTTGGCCCGGCCCAGCGTCACCCGCTCCGGCCGCACGGCGATGGTCAGGCCGGAGTCGCGGCCCAGCACATCGCCGGGGATCAGGTTGGCCTCGCCGATGAAACCGGCGACGAAGCGGCAGTTCGGCTCGTGGTAGATCTCGGTCGGCCGGCCGACCTGCAACAGGTGGCCGTCATGCATCACCGCGATCCGGTCGGACATCGCCAGCGCCTCCTCCTGGTCGTGGGTCACCAGGACAAAGGTGATGCCGGTCTCGCGCTGCAGCCGCTTCAGCTCGCCCTGCATCTCGCGGCGCAGCTTCAGGTCCAGCGCCGACAGTGGCTCGTCCAGCAGCAGCACGCGCGGTTGCGGTGCCAAAGCGCGGGCGAGCGCCACGCGCTGCTGCTGGCCGCCGGACAGCTGCGACGGCCGGCGCCCGGCATAGCCGCCAGCCGCACCATCTCCAGCGCCGCCGCGACCCGCGACGCGATCTCCGCCTCCGGCCGGCCCAGCATGCGCAAGCCGAAGGCGACGTTGTCGCCGATGGTCATGTGCGGGAACAGGGCATAGCTCTGAAACACCGTGTTCACCGGCCGCTGCTGCGGCGGCAGGGCGGCGACGTCGGCGCCGTCGATCCGGATCGTGCCGGTGCTGGGCGCCTCGAAGCCGCCGATCAGCCGCAGCAGGGTGGTCTTGCCGCAGCCGGACGGGCCCAGCAGGGTGAAGAACTCGGTGCCGCCGATCGACAGGTCCAAGGATTTCAGCGCGTGGACGGTGCCGATATCCTTGCCGGCGAAGCTCTTGGAGATGTCGTGCAGGTCGATCATCGCCGTCAGCCTGCTTCCAGGACTTCGGCCCGGATCGGATTCCGCAGCAGGCCGACGCGCTCCAGCTCGACCTCGCAGACATCGCCCGGCTTCATGAACAGCTGCGGCTTGCGTGCCATGCCGACCCCGGCGGGCGTGCCGCTGACGATGATGTCGCCCGGCTGCAGCGTCATCGCCTGGGTGACGAAGGCGATGATCGCCGGCACGTCGAAGATCATGTCGTCGGTCGATGCGCTCTGCACCACCCGGCCGTTCAGCCGGGTCTCGATACGCAGCCCCTTGCCGCCGGGCGGCAGCTCGTCCGCGGTGACGAAGGCCGGGCCGAAGGCGCCGGTGGCGTCGAAATTCTTGCCCAGGGTCCATTGCGGGCCCTTGGACTGCCAGTCGCGCACCGAGCCTTCGTTGAACACCGAATAGCCGATGACGTGGTCCAGCGCCCGTTCGGCCGGGATGTGGCGGCCGGCCTTGCCGATCACCGCCACCATCTCACCCTCGTAATCCAGCTGCTCCGACACCGTCGGCCGCAGGATCGGCGCGCCGTGCCCGACCAGGGTCGAGGCGACGCGCAGGAAGATGGTCGGCACCGGCGGCGGCTGGAAGCCGCTTTCGAGCGAATGGTCGACGTAGTTCAGCCCGACGCAGATGATCTTGCCGGGCGCTGGCAGCGGCGGCAGCACCGTCACCGCATCGAGGTCGACCGGCCGGCCCTGGCGCAACAGCCGGTCGGCCGCGGCGTGCAGCGCTCCCTGCCCCGCCGCAACCAGCGCGGCCAGGGTGCCGGGGAGGCCGGGATCGTCCGCGCGCAGCCCGCGATATCCGCCGTCCGACGCCGCGACCGCCAGCCCGCCCACGCCCTGCTCGTCAAAAGCCACAAACCGCATTCCAAGCCCCCCGTACGCCCGGCCGGCCTTCAGCGGCCGGCTCATGGGCAAACGGTAGGAGCGGAAAGTATAGTTGTCAAAATAATATATTTTTCTGCTGAAAATGAGATCGTGGGGCTGGACACCTTTTCACAACACCATCCCTCGCCGTCATTGCGAGGAGGCGAAGCCGACGAAGCAATCCAGGGGCCGGTACGTGCGGTCCCTGGATTGCTTCGCTGCGCTCGCAATGACGGTGTTGGGAATTCTGAAAAGGCCCCGCAGGCGGAAGAGGCCACGCGCTCTAACGTCGACGCGGCGAAGCGCCCGGCCGGGTCAGCCCAGCCGTCGGCGGGCCAGCAGGACGGCGCCTTCGACCGGCGGGGCCTGCAGCACGTGCAAAGCGAGGCCCGGCAGGCGGCCGGCGAGGCCGGCGCGGACAGCGTCGAGCAAGCGCKGCTGGTTGACGATGACGCTGCCGGCCACCACCACCGCCGACCCGGCGGCGCCGCGGCCGCGCAGCTGCGCCACTAGGTCGACCAGGTGCCGGGCGCCGTCGGCGATCACCGCCCCAGCCAGGGCCGAGCCGGCATCGGCGGCGGCAAAGACGGCGCTGGCATGCGGCGCCCAGTTCTCCACCGTCGGGTCGTCATTGACGCGGCGGGCCAGGCGCTCGGCATCGGCGACGCCGAAGGCGGCGAGCAGGCCGCCCAGCAGCCCGTCATCGGGCCGGCCCTGGTCATGGCCGCGCAGCGCCGCCCGCGCGGCCTCGCGCACCAGCCCGGCGGCGCTGCCCTCGTCGCCGATGATCGAGCCCCAGCCGCCGGCGGTCAGGAACGCGCCGGCGGCATCGGCGCCGACGCCGATCGCGCCGGTGCCGGCGATGATGCCGATGCCCTCGGCCAGCCCGGCCGCGGGCACGATCAGCGCGGCGTCGTTGACCAC
>NZ_JBFRCU010000120.1:0-19072 GCF_052113205.1 Inquilinus sp. YAF38
GCCTCGCCTTCACACCTCACGAGATCACCGCCCTGGCCGTGCTCAACCAACGCCTGCAAGGCAAGATCGCCCGCCAGAAGAACCCCCATCCCGAGGCCTCCCTCTCCTGGGCCGCATGGGTCATCGCAAAGCTCGGCGGCTGGCACGAATACGAAGCCAAACCGCCCGGACCCATCACCTTCCACAACGGCTTGGCCTTCTTCCGCGCCTTCGCTGCTGGCTTGGCCGCCAATCTGTAAATGCCCTAGCCTCCCGCAAGGGGAGGGGGGACAAGAGAACGATGGCACTCGCCGCTCTGCTCATATTGCGCCCGCCCCTCATATCGCCCCCTGCTGCGCCAGGAAGCAGGCGGCGCGGTGCGGCCCGCCGGCGGGCTCCAGCACCGGGATGCCGGTGCGGCACACATCGGCCGCGGCGAAGCAGCGGTCGGCGAAGGCGCACCAGGCGGGCAGATGCGCCGGGCTGGGCACCTGGCCCGGGATCGAGTCGAGCCGGCGGCGGCGCTGGCCCGGCACCGGGCGCGAGGCCAGGAGGCCGCGGGTGTAGGGATGCTTCGGGCGCAGCAGGATGTCGCGCACCGGCCCGGTCTCGACCACCCGTCCGGCATACATCACCACCACCCGGTCGGCGAGCTCCGCCACCATGCCGRGGTCGTGGGTGATCAGCATCAGCGCGGTGCCCTGCTCGCGCTTCAGCCGCCCCAGCAACTCCAGGATCTGGGCCTGGATGGTGACGTCGAGCGCGGTGGTCGGCTCGTCCGCGATCAGGAGCTTCGGGCCGCAGCTGAGCGCGATCGCGATCATCACCCGCTGCAGCATCCCGCCCGACAGCTGGTGCGGATAGCCCTCGACGATCTTATCCGCCCGGGCGATGCCGGCCCGGTCCAGCAGCGCGATCGCCTCGTCCCAGGCCGCCTTCGGCGCCAGGCCGCGATGCTCGACCAGCGGCTCGACGATCTGCTCGCCGATGGTCAGCACCGGGTTCAGCGCGCTCATCGGCTCCTGGAAGATCATGGCGATCTCGTTGCCGCGCAGGCCGCGCATCTCCTCCGGCCTCAGGGCCAGCAGGTCGCGACCGCGATAGACGATGCGGCCGCCGGAAACCCGCCCGGCCGGGCGGGGCAGCAGCCCCATCAGCGACAGGGCGGTGACACTCTTGCCGCAGCCGGATTCGCCGACCACGCCGACGGTCTCGCCCTCGGCGATGCCGAAGCTGACCTCGGTCACCGCCCGGGCGACACCGTCCTCGGTGCGGAACTGAACCGACAGGTTCTGGAACTCGACCAGCATGGCTACCGCTTCATCTTGGGGTCGAGCGCGTCGCGCAGCCCGTCGCCCAGGACGTTGATGGCGACCACGGTCAGGAAGATCGCCACCCCAGGCGACACCCACAGCCAGGGCCGGCGCTGGAAGTCGACGAAGCTGTTGGCAGTGTCCATCATGTTGCCCCAGGACGGGGTCGGCGGCACCACGCCGAGGCCGAGATAGCTGAGATAGGCCTCGTTCAGGATCGCGTCGGCGACGCCGACGGTGGCGACCACGATCAGGATCGGCACGGTGTTCGGCAGCAGATGGTGGAACAGCCGGCGGTACAGCGGCAGGCCCAGCACCTCGGTCGCCACCATGAAGTCGCGCTCGCGCAGGGACAGGATCTGCGACCGCACCAGCCGGGCGACGCGGATCCAGTTCGGCAGGCTGAGCATCAGCACGACCAGATAGATCCGCTGGTCGGGCGGCACCTTCAGCTCGGACAGCACGGCGCCGAGGATGATCAAGAGCGGTAGGGTCGGGATCGTCATCACGATGTCGGCGGCGCGCATGATCACGGCATCGGCCAGCCCGCCGAGATAGCCGGCCACGGCGCCGGCGATGTAGCCGACCACCACCGACAGCAGCACCGAGGCGAGACCCACGGTCAGCGAGATCCGGCCGGCCGCCATCAGCCGGGCCAGGATGTCGCGGCCGAGGAAATCCGTGCCCAGCCAGTGCCGCAGGCTGGGCGGGCGGTTGGGGCTGAGCGCGTCGGTCGCGTTCAGGTCCCAGGGGCTGATCCACGGCCCGACGACGCAGATCAGGACGATCACCAGCAGCACCGCCGCCGCGACCAGGGCGGTGCTGTTGCGGCGCAGCCGCCACAGCGCGTCGCCCAGCGGCGAGCGGGTGACGGCGAGACGGCCGGCGAGGTCCATCAGTTCGGCCTCCCGCGCCCGGCGGCGGCGGAACGGGTTCAGTAGCGACGCGAACGCCATGACCTAGCGCCGCCGCAGCCGGATGCGCGGGTCGGCCGCGGCATAGGCGATGTCGGCGATCAGGTTGCCGAGAATGGTCAGCGCCGCCAGCGCCATGGTGAAGCCCATCAGCACCGGATAGTCGCGCGCCGCCAGCGTGTCGATCTGGATGTGGCCGGCCCCCGGCCAGTTGAAGATCTTCTCGGTGACGATGGCGCCGGAGAACAGGCCCGGCAGCTCGAACCCCAGCAGGGTGATGATCGGCAGCAGGGCGTTGCGCAGCGCGTGCTTCAGCACCACCGTGCGCTCCTTCAGCCCCTTGGCCCGGGCGGTGCGGACGAAGTCCATCGACAGCGCTTCCAGCATGCTGGCGCGGATGTAGCGAGTCAGGCTGCCGGCCTGCAGCGCGGTCAGCACCAGCACCGGCAGCACCATGTGGCCGGCGATCTCGACCACCAGCGGCCAGCCCGTCGCCTCGCTGCCGGTGCTGATCATGCCGCCGACCGGCAGCCAGCGCAGGTCGACCGCGAACCATTTGATCAGCAGCAGGCACAGGAAGAAGACCGGGAAGGACATGGCGGCGAACACTGCCAGCGTCACCAGCCGGTCGTACCAGGAATACGGCTTCACCGCCGCCGTCACCCCGGCCAGCAGCGACAGGGTCCAGTACAGCAGCATCGCCGTGCCAGCCAGCAGGAAGGAATTCCAGATATACTGGTCCAGCAAGGTGCCGACCGGGGTCTGGTACTGCATCGAATAGCCGAGATCACCGGTCAGCAGCCGGCCCAGCCAATCGAAATAACGGTCCAGCACCGGCCGGTCGAGCCCGTACAGCGACTTCAGCTCCGCCGCCCGTTCCGGCGTCAGGTTGATGTTGCCGTCGATGAAATCGCCCGGGGTCAGGGCGAAGATGAAGAAGATCAGTGCCGACGCCCCCAGCAGCATCGGCACCGCCAGCAGCAGGCGGCGGATGATGAAGTTCCTCATCGGGAGCCACCGGCTCCCTCCCAAACCTTCTTTGCGACCCCGGCGTTGAGCCGAGGGAAGCAATCCAGGGCAGCTCGTACCGGCCCCTGGATTGCTTCGTCGGCTTCGCCTCCTCGCAATGACGGTTCTGGGTAAGCGAGAACCGTCACTGCACGATCTTCAGGTTCGGCAGGCTGGCGACGATGCCGTTGTAGATGTCCGGCTTGAAGCCCTCGACCCGGGCGTCGGTGGCCGACAGAATCTTGCGGTAGGCCAGGAAGATCACCGGCGGGTTGTCGGCCAGCGCCTTGTACAGTTGGTGGTAGATCGGCTTGCGCTTCTCCGGATCCAGCGTGGCGTTGCCCGCCAGAATCAGCCGCTCGACTTCGTCGTCATGGTAGCCGAGCCGCCCGACATCGCCGGTCGACAGGAAGTCCTCGACCCCCTCATGCGGGTCGTTGATGGTCGAGGTGCGGAAGGTGGCGAGGTTGTAGTCGCCGGATTTGCGCTTGGCCAGCAACGCGTTGAAGTCCGACACCTCGGGCACCAGGTCGACGCCGATCGCCTTCCAGTTCTCCTGGGCGATCGGGATCAGCGCGTCGTTGAACAGCGACTTGGTGGCCAGGAGGCGCAACGACAGGCGCTGGCCGTCCTTGGCCCGGATGCCATCCGCACCGAGCTTCCAGCCGGCCTCGTCGAGCAGCGCCGCGGCCTTGGCCGGATCATAGGCGTAGGGGTCGACGGCGTTGGCGTCGTAGGCCCAGGAGATCGGCGCCACCGGCTGGGTCGCGACCTGGCCATAGCCCTGATAGACCACCGTCACCAGGGTCTGGCGGTCGAGCCCGTAGGTCAGGGCGTGCCGCACCCGCGGGTCCTGCAGCAGCGGATCCTTCGGGTTGAACTCGATCATGCTGTAGTCGCTGGAGCCGTACAGGTTGATCGTGGCGAAGCCCAGGCTCTGCAGCGCGTCGACATTGTCCTGGCTGACCGTGAAGCCGTCATAATCGGTTTCGCCGGTCTGGAACAGTTGCAGCTTGGTGGCGTCCGAAGTGATCCGGTAGATGAAATGCTCCACCGCCGGCTGGCCGCTGAAGTAGTGCGGGTTGGCATGGAACCGTACCTCCTGGCCGGGGATGAACTTGTCGAAGACATAGGGGCCGGCACCGAGCGGATCGCCGCCCAGGGCGCGGATGCCGTCGAGCTGGCCGCGGGCGAAGCCCTTCCCGTAATGCGCCTTGGACAGCACCGGGCCGCCCAGCAGGGCCAGCGTCTTGGCCCCGGGCCGGGTGGTGGAGATCTCGATGGTCTGCGGGTCGATCACCTTGATGCCGGCAATGCTGTCGGCCTTGCCGGCCTTGTACTCCGCCCCGCCGGCGATCGCGGCCGGCGTGATGTCGGTCTCGCTCTCCAGCGTCGGGTCGTGCAGCACCGTGAGAGTGAAGGCGACGTCCTCGGCGGTCAGCGGCGACCCGTCGCTGAAGGTCAGGCCGGGCCGCAGCCTGATGGTGTAGACGAGGTTGTCCGGGCTGACGGTCCAGGACTCCGCCTGCTCCGGGATCAGCTTGCCCTGGCTGTCATAGTTGATCAGCCGGCCGAAGATCACGTTGGTGACGTTCTCGTCCCAGCCATTGGTGAAGAAATAGGGGTTGAACACGCCCTGCGGCGCGCTGATCGAGGCGACGACGGTGTCCTTGCGGGCCTTGGCCGTCGCCGGGATTGCCGACGGATCGGCGGCCGGGGTGATGCCGTCCGGCAATGCGTCCTGGGCCAGGGCCGGCGGACCGCCGGCGAAAGCGAGCATCAGGGCCAACGCGGCCAGACCGGGTGTGCGATGAGAGCGCATCGACGGGTATCCTCCTCGGGCGGGAAGCCTTAAGGCATGCCATGGGGCGTGACAGGGCGTGAAATAAAAGTCAACTACACGATTGTGTAGAGAAACCTCAGGTAGGATCGTCCGCGATCAGCCCTTCGGGCCGCGCTCGATCCGCACCAGCCAGCGAGTCTCGCCGGCATCCTCGGGTTCCACCGACAGCACGCGATGGCCGCTTTCCGTCGCCGAGCGCGGAACATTGATCAGCGGCTCACCCGCGTTCAGCCGTATTTCCGCCACTTCGCCGGGCTTCATATCTTCCAGCAGCAGCTTGGTTTTGACGAAAGTGAAAGGGCAGACCTCCGCCGTTACATCGAGAGTCCGGACCGGTGGCTGATTGCTCATGACGCTTTCTCGATTTTCATGGCGATTCGTGTTGCAGTCCAGTACTGGCCGACTTATATACCCAACACTCGTGCCGCGGGAGTATGAACATGAGCAATGAAACGCCGTCCAGCGATTTGATGAACCTTACGAGCCAAATCGTCGCGGCACATGTAGGAAACAATACCGTTGCGATCTCCGACCTGCCGGGCCTGATCGAACAAGTCTTTCGTGCGCTGAATGGCCTGGGGACTGAGCCGACGCCGGTGGCGGAGAAGCCTCAGCCGGCGGTTCCCATCAAGAAGTCAGTGACGCCGGACTACATCATCTGCCTCGAGGACGGCAAGCAACTGAAGATGCTGAAGCGGCATCTGAAGACGGCATACAACATGACCCCGGACGAGTATCGGGATCGCTGGGGCCTGGCGGCCGACTATCCGATGGTGGCGCCGAACTACGCCAAGCAGCGCAGCAAGCTGGCCAAGCAGATCGGCCTCGGCACCCGCGCCCGGCGGGACTGACCCCAAATCGCGGCGGTCCGTCGCCCGACGAACCGCCCGGTTTCCGGCTCCCGGCCAGGGGCTGCGGCCCTGCCGAGAAATCAGCGCACATTTGTAACCGTTCTGCTTTATAATTGGGCGAGCGCCTTGTGCGGTGACACGAGAATCGCCGCGGCGCCTCGGGGGAATTAGAGCGGACGGACGCAGCATGGCAGTCACAACCTTCGTCGATGACCACGGATTCAGTCTGCGCGCAGGCAATCTCGAGGTCCGGCTGGCCGAGACGGAGGAGGAGATTTGGGCGGCCCAGGAGCTGCGCTATGCCGTCTTCTACCAGGAAATGGCGGCCAAGCCCTCGATCGAGATGGCCGCCGCCGGCCGGGACTTCGACGCCTATGACGACGTGGCCGACCACCTGCTGGTGATCGACCATGCGCGCGGCAAGGGCGCCCAGGGCGTGGTCGGCACCTACCGGCTGATCCAGCGCGACGGGGCGGCCAGGATCGGCGCTTTTTACTCCGCCAGCGAATATGACATCGCCAAGATCGAGGCCCATCCCGGCCGGATCCTGGAGCTCGGGCGGTCCTGCGTCGCCGGCCCCTATCGCTCGGGCGGCACCATGCAGCTGCTGTGGCGCGGCATCGCCGCCTATCTGTTCCAGCATGACATCGAGATCATGTTCGGCTGCGCCAGCCTGCCCGGGATCGACGCCGAGGCGCTGAAGCTGCCGCTGTCCTACCTCTATCACTATCATCTCGCGCCGCCTGCGCTGCGGCCCAAGGCCCTGCCGGAACGCTACACCGACATGCGGCTGCTGCCGCTGACGGAGATCGACCAGCGCGAGGCGATCGCGGCCCTGCCGCCGCTGATCAAGGGCTATCTCCGCCTCGGCGGCCATGTCGGCGATGGCGCGGTGATCGACGAGCAGTTCGGCACCACCGACGTGGCCATCATCGTCAAGACCGACCTGGTGACCGAGAAGTACTTCAAGCACTACGAGCTGAAGCGCGAGCAGCGGCCGATCCTGGCCTTCCGCAAGGACTGAGCGGCGCGATGGCGGGCACCCGTCTCGGGTCGAAGCTCCGGGCGGTGGCCCGGCTGGCGGTCTATGTCCCCTGGACCGTCATGCTGATGCCGGTGCAGGCCCTGGCCGTGCGCTTCGGCTGGCGGCTGCAGACCAGCCTGCCGGTGTTCTACCACCGGACCTGCTGCCGCATCCTCGGCCTCGGCGTCGAGATCCGGGGCACGATGTCGACCGCGGCGCCGACGCTGTTCGTTTCCAACCACCTGTCCTATCTCGACATCGAGGTGCTGGGATCGCTGATCCCCGGCAGCTTCGTCGCCAAGACCGAGGTCGGCACCTGGCCGTTCTTCGGCGCCCTGGCGCGGCTGCAGCGCACCGTCTTCGTCGACCGCAACCGGCGGGGGTCGGCCGATGTGCAGCGCGACAGCCTGCAGTCGCGGCTCGAGGCCGGCGACAACCTGGTGCTGTTCCCGGAAGGCACGTCGAGCGACGGCAACCGCACCCTGCCGTTCAAGAGCGCCCTGTTCGCCGCCGCCGGGCTGCGCATCGACGGCAAGCCGCTGACGGTGCAGCCGGTGTCGCTGGCCTGCACCACGCTGGACGGCATCCCGCTGGGCCGGCGGCTGCGCCCGATCTATGCGTGGTACGGCGACATGGACCTGGTGCCGCATCTGTGGAACGTGGTGAAGCAGGGGCGCCTCAGGATCATCGTGATCTTCCACCCGCCGGTGACGCTGGAGACCGTGCGGTCGCGCAAGGCGCTGGCGGACCATTGCTGGCGCGCCATCGCGGCCGGCGTATCCGACGCCAATGCCGGCCGCCTGCCGGATGCGGCGGACGACAACATACCCGATCAGCGCCGCGCCGCATGAGGCAACGCTTGATTTTCGACGGCGCCGCCGTGATCTATCATCGCAATTCCATCGAGATCTGGACCGGATCGGACCCGCGCGCGTGACCACCGCAGCCAGCAAGAAGCTGTTCATCAAGACCTGGGGCTGCCAGATGAACGTCTACGACAGCGGTCGTATGGCGGACATCCTGGCCCCGCTCGGCTATGCCCTGGCGGACAGCCCGGAGGGGGCCGACATGGTCATCCTCAACACCTGCCACATCCGCGAGAAGGCCACCGAGAAGGTGTTCTCCGACCTCGGCCGGCTGCGCCCGCACAAGCAGGCGAAGGCCGGGGAGGAGCCGATGATCGTCGCCGTCGCCGGCTGCGTCGCCCAGGCCGAGGGCGAGGAGATCGCCCGCCGCGCCCCATGGGTCGACATGGTGTTCGGGCCGCAGACCTACCACCAGCTGCCGGAGATGGTGGCCCGCGCCCACCGCCAGGCCGGCAAGCCGCTGGTCAACACCGACTTCCCGGTCGAGAGCAAGTTCGACCACCTGCCCGGCGAACAGGGCGTGCAGGGCGCCGCGGCCTTCCTGTCGGTGCAGGAGGGCTGCGACAAGTTCTGCACCTTCTGCGTCGTGCCCTATACCCGCGGCGCCGAATATTCGCGCGATGTCGCCGGCATCCTGGGCGAGGCGCGCCGCCTGGTCGCCGCCGGCGCCCGCGAGATCACCCTGCTGGGCCAGAACGTCAACGCCTTCCATGGCGACGGGCCGGACGGGTCGGCCTGGGGCCTGGGCCGGCTGATCCGCGCTTTGGCCGAAATCGACGGACTCGATCGCATCCGCTACACCACCAGCCATCCGCGCGACATGGACGACGACCTGATCGCCGCCCACAGCGACGTGCCGCAGCTGATGCCGTTCCTGCACCTGCCGGTGCAGAGCGGGTCGGACCGCATCCTGGCGGCGATGAACCGCAAGCATGACGGCGACATGTACCGCCGGACCGTCGACCGGCTGCGCACAGCCCGGCCGGACTTGGCCCTGTCCTCCGACTTCATCGTCGGCTTCCCGGGCGAGACCGACCGCGACTTCGCCGACACGCTGAAGCTGGTGACCGAGATCGGCTTCGCCCAGGCCTACAGCTTCAAGTACAGCGCCCGCCCCGGCACCCCGGCCGCGGCGCTGGACGATCAGCTGCCCGAGGCGGCGAAGGACGAGCGGCTGCAGGCGCTGCAGCAGTTGCTATGGGCGCAGCAGGCCGCCTTCAACCAGGACATGGCCGGGCGCGTGATGCCGGTGCTGCTGGACCGCCAGGGCCGCCGGCCCGGTCAGTTGCAGGGCCGCAGCCCGTGGATGCAGTCGGTGCATCTCGACGCGCCGGCCCGGCTGCTCGGCACCGTCCAGCCGGTCCGCATCACCGAGGGCAAGCTGCTGAGCCTGGCCGGCACCATCATGCTGGCCGATGCGGAGGAGGCGGCGTGACGCGCGACTCAGAGAATTCCGGGCTGATGCCGGCCCAGTCGAGGACCGGGACCAAGCCCGGGGCCAGGCCCGCGACCCAGCGCTCCGAGATCAGCTTCGACGACAACCGGCTGCTGCCGCTGCTGTATGGCGAGCACGACACCCATCTGTTGCGGATCGAGCACCAGCTGGGCGTGTCGCTGGCCTCGCGCGGCAACACCGTCACCATCAAGGGCCCGGCCGAGCCGGTGGAGCAGGCGCGGCTGGTGCTGGAGACGCTGTGGCAGCGCCTGTCCCAGGGCCAGGGCGTCACCGGCGCCGACATCGACGGCGTGATCCGGCTGGTGCGCGACGCGCCGGCCGGCGACGGGGCGCCGCTGCGCGATGCGCTGCTGAAATCCGACGGCGCCATCGTCACCCGGCGCAAGCGCATCGGCCCGCGCTCGCCGACCCAGGCCGAGTACATCGAGGCGCTGGCGCAGAGCGAGATGGTGTTCGGCGTCGGCCCGGCCGGCACCGGCAAGACCTATCTCGCCGTCGCCCAGGCGGTGTCGATGCTGATCGCCGGCCGGGTCGACCGCATCGTGCTGTCCCGCCCCGCGGTCGAGGCCGGGGAGCGGCTGGGCTTCCTGCCCGGCGACATGAAGGAGAAGGTCGACCCCTATCTCCGCCCGCTCTACGACGCGCTCTATGACCTGCTGCCGGCCGAGCAGGTGGCCAAGCACATGGAGACCGGCGTGATCGAGATCGCGCCGCTGGCCTTCATGCGCGGCCGCACCCTGGCCCATTCCTTCGTCATCCTGGACGAGGCGCAGAACACCACGGTGATGCAGATGCGCATGGCCCTGACCCGCATGGGCGAGGCCAGCCGCATGGTGATCACCGGCGACATCAGCCAGATCGATCTGCGCCCCGGCGACAAGTCCGGCCTGGTCGACGCGCTGGAGATCCTGGACGGGACCGAAGGCATCCGCGTCGTCCGCTTCACCGACCGCGACGTGGTGCGCCACCCGCTGGTGGCGCGCATCGTGCGCGCCTATGAGGCAGCGGACCGCGCCCGGAAGCCGCAGCCGTGATCGACCTTACCGTCAGCATCGATGCGCCCGGCTGGTCGGCGCTCGGCCCCGACTTCGCCGACGAGGATGCGCTGACCGCGGCCCTCGACCCGCTGGTCGAAGATACAGTCGCCGCCGGGACCGGGCCCGGCGTCACGATCGAACCAGGCCGTCCGGCCGAGCTGTCGGTGGTGTTTGCCGACAACGCCACGGTGCAGCGGCTGAACCGCGACTATCGCGGCAAGGATTCCCCGACCAACGTGCTGTCCTTCGCCCTGACCGAGGCCGACGAGCCCGACTTTCCGGGCGCCCCGCTGGTGCTGGGCGACGTGGTGCTGGCGCTGGAGACGGTGCTGGCCGAAGCCGAACGCGACCGTAAGGCGCCCGCGGACCATGCCCGCCACCTGGTGGTCCATGGTATCCTGCACCTGCTGGGCCACGACCACATGACCGATGCCGAGGCCGAGGCGATGGAGCGGATCGAAACCGCGATCCTGGCCCGCTTCGGCATTGCCGATCCCTATTCCGACCCACCTGCCTGAGGCCATGTCCGACACATCTTCCGGTCGACCTTCCCGCTCCTCCGACGCGACTCCGCTGCGAAGCTGGCTGCGCGGCCTGCTGCGCGGCAAGAGCGAGGAGGATTGGCGTGAGACCATCGAGGAGCTGATCGAGGACGGCGACGAGGGCGAGGACGAAGCCCCGATTGCCCGGCATGAGCGGATGCTGCTGGGCAACATCCTCCGGCTGCGCGGCCGCACCGCCATCGACGTGATGGTGCCGCGGGCCGACATCGTCGGGGTCGAGGTCGGCACGCCCCTGCCCGGCGTGCTGGACATCCTGGCGCGCGAGGCGCACAGCCGGATGCCGGTCTATCGCGACAACCTGGACGATGCGCTGGGCATGATCCACGTCAAGGACGTGGTGGCGGCGCTGAGCCGGACCGGGGCCGGCGACGTCGACGCGCCGAAATCGCTGACCGAGATCCTGCGCCCGGTCCAGATCGTCGCACCGTCGATGCCGGTGCTCGACCTGCTGCTGCAGATGCGCGAGAAGCGCCAGCACATGGCGCTGGTAATCGACGAGTTCGGCGGCATCGACGGGCTGGTCACGATCGAGGATCTGGTCGAGGAGATCGTCGGCGAGATCGAGGACGAGCACGACGTCGACGAGCCGCCGCAGCTGGTCGAGAAGCCGGACGGCACGCTGATCGCCGACGCCCGCCTGCCGATCGAGGCCTTCGAGGCCAAGGTCGGCGCGGTGCTGGAGGAGGATGAGCGCGACGATATCGACACGCTCGGCGGCCTCGTCTTCGCCCTCGCCGGCCGGATCCCGGCGCGGGGCGAGCTGTTGACCCACCCCAAGGGGTTCGAGTTCGAGGTGATCGATGCCGATCCGCGCCGGATCAAGCGCCTCCGCATCCGCCGCAAGGACGGCGCCGACGCTGCGTGAGGTAACGGCCGGGCCGCGGCCCGGTCCTGGTATCGAAGGCCTCGCCGCCCGCATCGCCGGGCTCGGCCGCTGGCGCCGCTTCGGTGCCGCTGTCGGCCTCGGCGTCCTGGCCAGCCTGTCGGTGCCGCCGCTTTACGCCGCGCCGCTGCTGTGGCTGGCCTTTCCCGGCCTGTTCTGGCTGCTGGCCGGCGCCCGCAGCGGCTGGTCCGCCTTCCTGACCGGCTGGGCCTTCGGCTTCGGCTTCTTCGTGCCCGGCCTGTACTGGGTGTCCTGGGCGCTGACCGTCGACCCGCGCTTCTTCTGGATGATCCCCTTCGCCATGGCCGGCCTGCCGGCGCTGCTCGGGATCTTCACCGGCCTGGCCGGGCTCGGCTTCTACGGGCTGCGCCGCGCCGGCTGGGGCGGGCCGCTGGCCCTGGCCGTGGCTTGGGGCCTGGCGGAATGGCTGCGCGGCCATGTCCTGACCGGCTTCCCCTGGAACCTGATCGGCTACACCTGGGTCGGCTGGCTGCCGGTGCTGCAGGGCGTCTCGGTGATCGGCATCTACGGGCTGAGCGTCCTGACCGTGGCCGCCGCCACCCTGCCGGCGACTCTGGCCGGCCCGCGGCGGCAGGGCTTTGCGGCCACTGCCGCCGGCATCGCCCTGTTCGCGGCGATCGCCGGCTGGGGCGCCTGGCGCCTGACGGGCGATGACGGCGCTGTTGTACCCGGCGTCAACCTGCGCCTGGTGCAGCCGAACATCTCCCAGGCCGACAAATGGTCCGGCGACAAGCGGATCGAGAACTTCAACAAGCAGCTGGCGATGTCGGCCGCGCCGGGGATCGAGCATGTCACCGCCCTGATCTGGTCCGAGACCGCGGTGCCCTTCACCCTGTCCTGGGAGCCGGAGGCGCAGAAGGCGCTCGGCTCGCTTCTGCCGCCCGGGGCCCTGGCCCTGGTCGGCGCCACCCGGGCCACGCCCTACGGCACCGAGCCGCTGGAGGCCTGGAACAGCATCTACGCGGTCGACCGCGCCGGCACGGTCCTGGCCACCTACGACAAGGCGCATCTGGTGCCGTTCGGCGAATATGTGCCGCTGCGCGCGCTGCTGGCGCCCTTCGGCATCGAGAAGATCACCGCCGGGTCGGTCGATTTCTCGCCCGGGCCGGGGCCGCGCACCATCGACCTGCCCGGCCTGCCGCCGGTCAGCCCGCAGATCTGCTACGAGGCGATCTTCCCCGGCGCCGTGCTGGATCCGGCCACCCCGCGGCCGGGCTGGATGCTGAACGTCACCAATGACGGCTGGTACGGACAGACCAGCGGGCCGCACCAGCATTTCGCCATTGCCCGGACCCGCGCGGTCGAGGAAGGGCTGCCGCTGGTGCGTGCCGCCAACACCGGCATCAGCGGCGTGGTCGACGCCTATGGCCGGGTCAAGGGCGAGCTCGCCCTGGGCACGGCCGGCATCCTCGACGCCGCCCTGCCGGCGGCGCTGCCCGAGACGCCCTACGCACGCTGGGGCGATGCCGGCTTCTGGCTGCTGCTGCTCCTGGGGCTGCTGGCCGGCCGCATCGGGCGGCGGGCTTGATCGATCGTACTCCCGGCCCCTCCCCGGACTGCCTTGATGTTGCCTGGCTTCGCGCATTAGGATGCGCGCCTCGCGAAACGATCGCATCCGGCCCCTTGCAAATTGCTGCGGAGTAGTGCGTGGCCGCACCCGACGCCCCGAAACGGCCACGTGGTCGTCCGCGGAATGACGAACCCAGCCCGCTCGATGTGCATATCGGCGGCCGCATCCGCCTCCGGCGGACCCTGCTGGGATTCAGCCAGGCCAAGCTGGCGACGGCGATCGGGCTGACCTTCCAGCAGATCCAGAAATACGAGCACGGCTCCAACCGCATCGGCGCCAGCCGCCTGCACCAGCTCAGCCGGGTGCTGGAAGTGCCGGTCGACTTCTTCTTCGAGGACGCGCCTCCGCTGGCCGGAGCGTCGGCGCCGGGCCTGGCCGAGGAGGCCGAGCCCTACGATGCCGGACCCGACCCGATGCAGCGCCGCGAGACGCTGGAGCTGATCCGCGCCTATTACCGGGTCGAGGACCATGCGACCCGACGGCGCGTGCTGGACCTGCTCAAGGCCATGTCCGGGGCGCGAGCCGACGAGACCGGCGGCGAGGACAGCTGAATCTCCTGCACTTGACCGCGCCCGTGGCCCCTGCGAAAAAGCCCGGTCGCCGCCGTACGACGTTTTCACACCCATCATTCATGGCAGCCAGGGGTTCGACGTGGCCAAAGGCAACTACATCTTCACCAGCGAATCGGTCTCGGAAGGGCACCCCGACAAGGTTTGCGACCGCATTTCGGATTCCATCGTCGATCTTTATCTCGGTGCCGATCCCGAGGCCCGGGTCGCGGTCGAGACGCTGGCAACGACCAACCGGGTGGTGATCGCCGGCGAGGTCCGCGGGCCGGCTTCGATCACCCCGGAACTGCTGGAGAACGCAGCCCGCCAGGCGGTGCGCGACATCGGCTATGAGCAGGACGGCTTCCACTGGCGCAACGCCCAGGTCGACGTGCTGGTGCACCAGCAGTCGGCCGACATCGCCGTCGGCGTCGACGCCGCCGGCAACAAGGACGAGGGTGCGGGCGACCAGGGCATCATGTTCGGCTATGCCTGCCGCGAGACCGCGGCGCTGATGCCGGCGCCGATCCAGTTCTCGCACCAGATCCTGAAGAGCCTGGCCGACGCCCGCCATTCCGGCAAGGCGCCGCAGTTCGGCCCCGACGCCAAGGCGCAGGTCTCGCTGCGCTACGAGAACGGCCGTCCGGTCGCCGCCACCTCGGTGGTGGTCTCGACCCAGCATGCCGAAGGCCTGGATCAGGCCGAGGTGCGCGAGATCGTCCGCCCCTATGTGCTGGCGGTCCTGCCCGAGGGCTGGATGTGCGACGAGCCGCATTTCTACGTCAACCCGACCGGCCGCTTCGTCATCGGTGGCCCGGACGGCGATGCCGGCCTGACCGGCCGCAAGATCATCGTCGACACCTATGGCGGCGCGGCCCCGCATGGCGGCGGCGCCTTCTCCGGCAAGGATCCGACCAAGGTCGACCGCTCGGCCGCCTATGCCGCGCGCTACCTGGCCAAGAACGTGGTCGCGGCCGAACTGGCCGAGCGCTGCGTGATCCAGCTCAGCTATGCCATCGGCGTCGCCCATCCGCTCTCGGTCTACATCGACACCCAGGGCACCGGCCGGGTCGACGAGGACAAGCTGTCCGACGTGCTGCAGCAGCTGGTCAATCTCAGCCCGCGCGGCATCCGCACCCATCTCGGCCTGAACCGGCCGATCTACGCCCGCACCTCCTCCTACGGCCATTTCGGCCGTAACCCGGAGGCCGATGGCGGCTTCTCGTGGGAGCGGACGGACCTGGTGGACGACCTGCGCTCCGCCTTCTGATCCGATGACCGAGCCCGACGGCGGCGCCGAAAGGCGCCGCCACTTCCACGGCCGGCGCCAGGGGCGAAAGCTCCGCGCCGGCCGCGCTGCTTTGATCGACACCCTGCTGCCGCGGCTGACGGTAGCGCTGCTCTCGGACGGCAGCGCGCTGGAGCCGGCCGCCCTGTTCCCGCGTCCGCCGCGCGAGCTGTGGGTCGAGATCGGCTTCGGTGCCGGCGAGCACCTGGCCTGGCAGGCGGCGCATCACCCCGATATCGGCTTCATCGGCTGCGAGCCCTTCATCAACGGCATGTCGACGCTGCTGGCGGCGGTGGAGCGCGACGGCCTGGATATGGTCCGGGTCTGGCCGGACGACGCGCGGCCGCTGCTGGACCGGCTGCCGGACGGCTCGGTCGGCCGCCTCTTCCTGCTGTTCGCCGACCCGTGGCCGAAGCTGCGCCACCACAACCGCCGCTTCATCCAGGACGACACCGTGGCCGACCTGGCTCGCCTCCTGAAGGACGGCGGCGAGCTGCGCATC
Organism: Inquilinus sp. YAF38; assembly: GCF_052113205.1. Lineage (NCBI taxonomy): Bacteria > Pseudomonadati > Pseudomonadota > Alphaproteobacteria > Rhodospirillales > Rhodospirillaceae > Inquilinus > Inquilinus sp. YAF38. Next base: position 15,667 of record NZ_JBFRCU010000120.1, read on the forward strand.
GCCACGGACGACGCGCCCCTGCTGGACTGGTCGCTCGAGCGCGTCCGCCGCAATCCGGCCTTCGCCTGGACCGCCGAGGGGCCGGCCGACTGGCGCGAGCGGCCGGCCGACTGGCCGCCGACCCGCTACGAGGAGAAGGCCCTGCACGGCCGCCCCTACTACCTGCGCTTCCGCCGCCGGCCGCGGGGATAGCGGCCCTTCCGCAGGGCCGTGGGATCCCGATCGCGTCTTCCCGGCCGAATCAGGTTGCGTATTCGTCGTGGATCGCTATATATCACCGCAGTTACCCATAGCGTTTGACTTGACTATGGTTCGGTCAAACGAATGAGAGGGTGGGCTGCGGCCCGCCTTTTTTCGTTGTGGTGACGGCTTTCCAAGGCTCTGGACGCGGGGAATGCCGGAGAGGATGACGCAAGTGGATCAGGTGCGCACGATCGTGGCGCCGTCGCTCGAAGCGATGGGCTATGAGGTCGTGCGTGTTCTCATGACCGGCGGCGAGCACAGGCCGCAGCTTCAGATCATGGCCGAGCGGATCGACCGCCGCGGCATGACCGTGGAAGACTGCGCCGAGATCAGCCGCGCGGTGTCGGCCATTCTCGATGTCGAGGATCCGATCAAGACCGCCTACACCCTCGAGGTCTCCTCCCCCGGCATCGACCGTCCGCTGACCCGGCCCGTCGACTATGAGCGCTTCCTCGGCCACGAGGCGCGGCTCGAGACGCGGGTCCCGGTCGACGGCCGCAAGCGCTTCCGCGGTGTCCTGGCCGGGATCGAGGGCGAGACGGTGCTGCTGCGGTCCGAGGAGATCGGGGAGGAGCCGGTACGGCTGCCCTTTGCCGAGATCCAGCGGGCGAAGCTGCTCCTCACCGACGCCTTGATCGATGCCGCCGCCGCAGAGGTCGAGCAGGCCGAGGCAGCCGCAGCTGCCGCCCAGCCCGACACCCAAGACGCATAGGAACGCCCAAGGCTATGGAACTGCTGCACGTTGCCGATGTCGTGGCCCGCGAGAAGAGCATCGATCGCGACGAGGTGCTGACCGCGATGGAGCAGGCCATCCAGAAAGCCGGCCGCTCCAAATACGGCCATGAGCACGATATCCGCGCCTATATCAACCGCAAGTCGGGCGATATCGAGCTGCGCCGCTACCGCCAGATCGTCGAGACGGTCGAGGACGAGGCCACGCAGCTGGACGCCAAGGATGCGGCCAAGCGCTGGCCGGATAAGAAGGTCGGCGATTTCATCATCGATGACCTGCCGCCGATCGATTTCGGCCGCATCGCCGCCCAGACGGCGAAGCAGGTGATCGTGCAGAAGGTGCGGGAGGCCGAGCGCCACCGCCAGTTCGAGGAATACAAGGACCGTGTCGACGAGATCGTCAACGGCTCGGTCAAGCGCGTCGAATACGGCAACGTCACGGTCGATCTCGGCCGGGCCGAGGGCGTCATCCGCCGCGACGAGCTGCTGCCGCGCGAGCATTTCAAGGTCGGCGACCGCGTCCGCGCCTTCATCTACGACGTGCGCGAGGAGCCGCGCGGGCCGCAGATCTTCCTGTCGCGCACCCATGGCCAGTTCATGGCCAAGCTGTTCGCCATGGAAGTGCCGGAGATCTATGACGGCATCATCGAGATCAAGTCGGTGGCCCGCGACCCGGGCAGCCGCGCCAAGATCGCGGTGATCTCCAAGGACAGCTCGATCGACCCGGTCGGCGCCTGCGTCGGCATGCGCGGCAGCCGCGTCCAGGCCGTGGTCGGCGAGCTGCAGGGCGAGAAGATCGACATCATCCCCTGGTCCGGGGACGCTGCCACCTTCGTGGTCAACGCCCTGGCCCCGGCCGAGGTGGCCAAGGTCGTGCTCGACGACACCCAGAACCGGATCGAGGTGGTGGTGCCGGACGACCAGCTGTCGCTGGCGATCGGCCGCCGCGGCCAGAATGTCCGCCTCGCCTCGATGCTGACCGGCTGGGACATCGACATCCTGACCGAGGCCGAGGAGAGCGAGCGCCGCCAGGAAGAGACCAAGCTGCGCAGCGAATTGTTCATGGAGGCCCTGGACGTCGACGATGTCATCGCCCATCTCCTGGTGGCCGAGGGCTTCCGCCAGGTCGAAGAGATCGCCTATACGCCGCTCGACGAGCTGGCGGAGATCGAGGGCTTCGACGAGGGCGTGGCCGGCGAGTTGCAGGAGCGCGCGCTGCGCTGGCTCGCGGAGCGCGACCGGCTGCTGACCTTGCGGTATAAGGAACTCGGTGTGGTCGACGACCTGGCGGCGCTGGAGGCATTGACCCCGGCGATCCTGGTCAAGCTCGGCGAGAACGGGGTCAAGACCCTGGACGATTTGGCGGATCTGGCCGGCGACGAGCTGGTCGAGATTCTTGGCGAGAAGACGATTGCCCTCGACGATGCCAACGCCCTGATCATGCAGGCGCGGGCCCATTGGTTCGAGGAGGAGGAGAAGGCCTGAGCGACCCGACCGCCATTTCCCCCGAGGACGCAGACCTGCCCGAGGCCGAAGGGCCCGAGCGGCGCTGCATCGCAACCGGAGCCGTGCGGCCGAAGGCGGAGCTGATTCGCTTCGTCGTCGGCCCCGATGGCGAGGTCGTGCCCGATCTGGCGGAACGGCTGCCCGGCCGCGGCCTGTGGGTGTCCGCCGAGCGCGAGGCGCTGCGCCGGGCCCAGGCCAAGGGCCTGTTCGCCAAGGCGGCGCGCCAGTCGGTCCGTGCCCCGGACGATCTGGTCGATCGGGTCGAGGCGCTCCTGCATCGGAGCTGCATCGATCTCATCGGGATGGCACGCCGCGCGGGACAGGCGGTGGCCGGATATGAGAAAGTGCATGCGTGGCTGGCCGAGGGCCGCGCCGCGGTGCTGCTGGCAGCATCCGACGGTGCGGCGGACGGGCGAGCCAAGCTGGCAGCCTTGGCCGCCGCGGTCCGGCCGGTGCCACTTGTGGAGATCTTCTCCGCTGACACACTCGGGATGGCCTTTGCCCGGGACCGCATGGTACACGCTGCGATTGCTCGCGGCGGACTGGCGGAGCGGCTGGTCGCGGAAGCGGCACGGCTGAACGGAATTCGTGGTCGAGCCGACGGACCGGCTGGACGTGGTGTGGTCGACGAGGCATCGAATGCCGCGCCGGCCTTCTCTGTGCAGGGATAGCGGCGGATCACGCTGGACGATATGACGGATAGCAAGGAACAGGATCGCAAGACGCTGTCGCTGGGCAGTGCGAAGCCCAAGCTCACCCTCGGTGGAAAGCCGGGTGATGGGGGGCAGGTGCGCCAGCAATTCAGCCACGGCCGCTCCAAGGCGGTGACCGTCGAGGTCAAGCGCCAGCGCGGCGGCACCAACACGGCCCTCGCCGATGGCGGCGCGGCGGCACGGCGGGCGGCCGAAGGCCAGCCCGGCCGCAG
>NZ_JBFRCU010000121.1:0-18576 GCF_052113205.1 Inquilinus sp. YAF38
GGGCGCGCCGGGCCTCGGCGCCGCCGCGGCCGCGCCGGCCGGCCCGGCCGGTGTCCTGGGTCTCGTCCGATGGGGTGGTGGGGACGTCGGTCATGGCGGGCAATCCTTCTCGCAGAGTGACGATGCTACGCCGCGAGGCTTCGGCGACCATCGCGCCTGCGACCCGGCCTCGCCCGCTCACGACACCCTGCCCGGCAGCCGCACGCGCCGGCTTGAACCCGGCCCGCCGCCGGGCTACCTGGAAAGGGCCATGACCTCCGATCTCCCACCCATCGTCTCGCCCTGCACCGGCGTCTGCACGCTCGAGGCCGGCACCGGCCTGTGCGCCGGCTGCCTGCGCACGACCGACGAGATCGCGGCCTGGCGCGACGCCGACAATGCCTGGCGGCTGGCCACCCTGCAGCGGCTGAAGGAGCGGCGGCGCGCCCGCGGCCGCACCAGCGCCGCCGACAGCCGGCCGCGCCGGCGCCAGCCGCAGCCCGTCTGAGGACCTGCCATGACCACCGTCACCGTCGCCGCCACCCAGACCTTCTGCAGCTGGAACGAGGCCGAGACGCTGGACCGGGTCGAGGCGCTGGTGCGCCAGGCCGCCGGCCGCGGCGCCCAGATCGTGCTGCCGCAGGAGCTGTTCGCCGCCCCCTACTTCTGCCGCGACGAGCTGCAGAAGCATTTCGCCCTGGCGCAGCCGATCGACGGCCATCCGGTGGTGGAGCGGTTCCGCCGGCTGGCGGCGGAGCTGCAGGTGGCAATGCCGGTCAGCGTGTTCGAGCGCGCCAACAACGCCTATTACAACTCGATCGCCATGGTCGACGCCGATGGCAGCGTGCTGGGCGTCTACCGCAAGTCGCACATCCCGGACGGGCCGGGCTATGAGGAGAAGTTCTACTTCAACCCCGGCGACACCGGCTTCAAGGTCTGGCAGACCCGCTACGGCAAGGTCGGCTGCGGCATCTGCTGGGACCAGTGGTATCCCGAGACGGCGCGCTGCATGGCGCTGATGGGGGCCGATGTGCTGCTGTACCCGACCGCGATCGGCAGCGAGCCGCAGGATGGCGGGCTGGACAGCCAGCCGCACTGGACCCGGGTGATGCAGGGCCATGCCGGCGCCAACCTGATGCCGCTGGTGGCGTCGAACCGGATCGGCACCGAGCAGGGCGAGCGCTTCAGCCAGACCTTCTACGGCTCCTCCTTCATCGCCGGCCCGACCGGCGAGCTGGTGGCCCAGGCCGGCCGCACCGAGGAGGAGGTGTTGGTCGCCCGCTTCGACCTCGACGCCATCCGGGCCCAGCGCGCCAGCTGGGGCCTGTTCCGCGACCGCCGGCCGGAGCTGTACGGCGCGATCCTGACCTATGACGGGGTGACGCGGCCGGCTTGAGCCGGCGAGCCGTCCAGGCCGAGTAGGTTGGGTTCGCGACAGCGAACCCAACAGTGGTTCGGGCTGCACGATGTTGGGTTCGCTCATCGCGAACCCAACCTACGCAGATGATCGCCGACATCGCCCATCGCTGTGCTCACCCCGCCGCCGCCAAGCCCTGCCTCTCATCCGCGGCGATTTCGGCCAGGACCCAGTCGCGGAAGGCGGTGATCTTCGGGACGTCGCGGCGGCTGTCGAGATAGACGAGGTAGTAGAAGCCCTCGTCGCGGATGCTGTAGGGGAAGGGCCGGATCAGGTCGCCGGCGGCGAGTTCGTCGAGGAAGAAGGTCGGGTTGACCAGGGCCACGCCCTGCCCCGCCTGCGCCGCGCGCCCCATCATCTGCTGGTTCTCGAGCCGCAGGCCGCGGTCGGAGACGGTGCGGGGCACGGCCAGGCCGGCGGCGGCGAACCAGCGCTGCCAGTAGCCGTCGCCATCGTCCCAGAACAGCGGCACCTCGAGCAGGTCGCGCGGATGGCCGAGGCCGCCGGTGCGGTCGCGCAGCGCCGGGCTGCACAGGGCGGTGTATTCGATCGGCATCAGCGGGTGGGCGACCAGGCCGGGCCAGACGCCCATGCCGTGGCGGATGCCGATATCGCTGTCGCCGCGGGTGAAGTCGACCATCGTCGTCTTGGTGTCGAGCCGGACGGCGATGCCGGGATGGGCGAGCTGGAACCGGCCGAGCCGCGGCACCAGCCAGTTGGTGGCGAAGGTGTGGATCGAGGTGATCGACAGCAGCCCGCCGGTGTCGTCGCGCGCCGCGGCGAAGGCGCCGGCCAGCCGGGCCAGGGCCTCGGTCACCGCCGGCGCCAGCCGCTCGCCGGTCTCGGTCAGCGCCACCTTGCGGGTCAGGCGCAGGAACAGCGGCGCGCCGACGCGGTCCTCCAGCAGGCGGATCTGGTAGCTGACCGCCGCCTGGGTCATGCCCAGCTCCGCCGCCGCCTTGGTGAAGCTGAGATGGCGCGCCGCCGCCTCGAACACCCGGATGGCCGGCAGCGGCGGCAGGCGCGAGGCTGATCCTTCATCCATTAAGAGGGCTTATCCGTTGCTTATCGAGAACGCGTTGGTCGAACGCCCGGCGAACGCCGATATTCGTCTCATACAGAGCCCATCGCAACGACCGGCCGGTTGAACCCATCAACAGAGCTGATGCGTTGCGGGCCACCAGGAGACCGAGATGACCAGCATCGTTCAGCGGGCGCCCGTGCGCCCGATCCCCCGGCTTCGCCCTCGGCGCGGCCTGCTCTCCATCCTGCACGCCGCCGCCCGGCGGATGCTGCGCCCGGCCGCCGGCCGGGTGCTCGATCCGAAGTCGCTGTCGGATCAGCTGCGCCGGGACCTGGGGTTCGATCGGAGTTGAGGACGCATCGAACAATAACTGAACCAATAATACTGTCATGCCCGGGCTTGACCCGGGCATCCAGAGGATGTCGACAGCTTCTGGATTGCCGGGTCAAGCCCGGCAATGACAAATAGGGGAATCTCCCCTCCCGCAAGGGAGGGGACTTGAAGGGAAAGGCCCGGCGGTCATGCGGCGCTGCCCTGCCGCACCGCCATGGTCTGCGCCGCTTCGGCCAGCAGCCAGTCGCGGAACAGGGCGATCTTCGGGACGTCGCGGCGGGTTTCGAGATAGACGATGTAGTACGAGACGTCCTCGCGCAGCAGCGTCGGGAAGGGCTGGACCAGCTGGCCGGAGGCGAGGTCCTCGGCGAACAGCAGCGGGTTGAGCAGCGCCACGCCCTGCCCGGCCTTCGCCACCTGCCCCATGATCTGCTGGCTGTCGAGCCGCAGCCCCTCATCGGCGATCGAGGCCGGCACCGCCTCCCCCGCCGTGGCGAACCAGCGCTGCCAGGCGTCGGCGTCGTCCCACAAGAGCGGCAGGCGCAGCAGGTCGCGCGGCTGGCGCAGGCCGCCATCCGCCCGCTGCAGCAGAGTCGGGCTGCACATCGGCGCGAAGTCGACCGGCATCAGCCAATGCGCGGCCAGGCCGGGCCACAGGCCCTTGCCGACGCGGATGCCGAGATCGTGCTCGCCGCGGGTGAAGTCGACCTGCGCGCTCATGGTGTCGACCCGGACGGTGGTGCCGGGATGGGCTGCCTGGAACCGGCCGAGCCGCGGCACCAGCCAGTTCGAGGCCATGGTCAGCACGGTGGTGACCGAGAGCAGCCCGCCGCCGGCGTCGTCGCGCAAGGCGGCGAAGGCGCCGGCCATGCGCGACAGCGCTTCGGTCAGCACCGGCGCCAGGCGCTGCCCGGCCTCGGTCAGCGCCACCTTGCGGGTGAGGCGGTGGAACAGCGGCGCGCCGACCCGGTCCTCGAGCAGGCGGATCTGGTAGCTGACCGCCGCCTGGGTCATGCCCAGCTCCGCCGCCGCGCGGGTGAAGCTGAGGTGGCGGGCCGCCGCCTCGAACACCCGGACCGCGGCGAGCGGCGGAAGCTGGAAGCCTGGCTGGGTGTCCATGGGGTGGTCTATAGGCGGTTCAGGATATGTTCCATTCTCGCCCGGGAGGGGCGGTACGACAAGACGGAACCGCCGGGACCAGCCCTCACCCGGTCTCGCTGCGCGAGCCCGACCTCTCCCGCGTCCGGCGGGAGAGGTAAGCGCTACGGCCTATTCCCACACCGTCATTGCGAGCGCAGCGAAGCAATCCATGCAGCCGCTCGTGCGGAACGATGGATTGCTTCGTCGGCTTCGCCTCCTCGCAATGACGGTGAGGGGAATGACCCGTGTCCCGCCCCGCCTCAGTCCAGCGACTGCAGGGTCTCGCGCAGGGTCTCGACCAGGCGGTCGATCTCGGTCTTCTCGATGATGAAGGGCGGCGACAGGGCGACGATGTCGCCGGTGGTGCGGATGCCCACCCCCTTCTGGAAGCACTTGATGAACAGGTCGTAGGCCCGGGCGGTCGGGCGGCCGGCGATCGGCTCCAGCTCCACCGCGCCGATCAGGCCGAGGTTGCGGATGTCGATGACGTGGCGGGTGCCCTTCAGGCTGTGCAGCGCCTGCTCCCAATACGGCGCCAGGTCGGCGACGCGCTCGAACAGCCCCTCCTCGCGGTACACGTCGAGGGTGGCCAGGCCGGCGGCCATGGCCAGCGGATGGGCCGAGTAGGTGTAGCCGTGGAACAGCTCGATCATGTGCTCCGGCCCGGTCATGAAGGCGTCGTAGATGTGCTTGCGCACGCCGACGGCGCCGGCCGGGACGGCGGCGTTGGTCAGGCCCTTGGCCATGGTCACCATGTCCGGCTGCACGCCGAAATAATCGGCGGCGAAGCTGGTGCCGAGGCGGCCGAAGCCGGTGATGACCTCGTCGAAGATCAGCAGGATGCCGTGCTTGTCGCAGATCTCGCGCAGCCGCTGCAGGTAGCCCTTGGGCGGCATCAGCACGCCGGTGGAGCCGGCCACCGGCTCGACGATCACCGCGGCGATGGTGGAGGCGTCGTGCAGCGCCACCAGCCGCTCCAGGTCGTCGGCCAGCTCGGCCCCGTGCTCCGGCAGGCCGTGGCTCCAGGCGTTGCGCGCCAGGTCGTGGGTGTGGCGGATGTGGTCGACGCCGCCGAGCATGGTGCCGAAGGTGCGGCGGTTGGCGACCATGCCGCCGACCGAGATGCCGCCGAAGCCGGTGCCGTGATAGCCGCGCTCGCGCCCGATCAGCCGGGTGCGGGTGCCCTGGCCGATCTGGCGCTGATAGGCCAGGGCGATCTTCAGCGCGCTGTCCACCGCCTCGGACCCGCCACCGGCGGCGAAGAACACGTGGTCGAGGTCGCCCGGCAGCAGCTGGGCGACGCGGGAGGCCAGTTCGAACGCCTTGGGGTGGCCCATCTGGAAGGACGGGGCGTAGTCCATCTCCGCCGCCTGGTCCTGGATCGCCTGGACGATCTTCGGATGGCAGTGGCCGGCATTGACGCACCACAGGCCGGCGGTGCCGTCCAGCACCTGGCGGCCGTCGACCGTGGTGTAGTACATGCCCTTGGCCGAGGCGTAGAGCCGCGGCGCCGCCTTGAACGACCGGTTCGCGGTGAACGGCATCCAGAAGGATTCGAGGTTGTTCGGGGCGCGCAGGTCGCCGCGCGGCAGGGCGTCGTCCATGGGGTTCTCCGGTCGGCTGTGGAGGGAACCGAACACGCCGAACGGCCGGCGCCGGCTCGCCCCCGGATCGTGAAGGGCCGGAACGGAGCCTAGGACCGCCCGGATCGCTGGACAAGCGGGCGCGCGCGCCGGACACTGCGAAAACCGCCGGCGGAGGCCGCCCCGATGCCGGCGTTCGGGATTTCGAACAGGAAAACACCCATGGCCCTGACGCCGGGTCCTGCCCCCATGCTCACCGAGTCCCCCCTCCCCTCGCGGGAGGGGGCTAGGGGGAGGGGGTTCGCTCCGCCGGAACCGGCGCCTGCCGGCCAGGCCGCGCCAGACGATCCCGGCATCGACATCGGCGGCCGGCTGCGGCGGCTGCGCGAGGAGCATGGCTTGAGCCAGCGCGAGCTGGCGCGCCGCGCCGGCGTCTCCAACGCCACCGTCTCGCTGATCGAGCAGAACCGCGCCAGCCCCTCGATCGGCTCGCTGAAGCGGGTGCTGGACGGGCTGCCGCTGAGCCTGGCCGCGTTCTTCGCCCTGCCCGAGGGGCCGGAGGACCCGGTGTTCTTCCCGGCGGCCGAGCTGACCGAGATCGCGGGCCGGCTCGGCCCGCATGGCGGCGCCCCCGACGGACCCGAAGGACCCGAAGGACCCGAAGGACCCGGCGGGTCTGGCGGCCTGATCTCCTACCGCCAGGTGGGCTGCGACCTGTCCGGCCGGGCGCTGCAGATCCTGCATGAGCGGCTGGCGCCGGGCGCCGACACCGGCCCGACGGCGCTGAGCCATGCCGGCGAGGAGGGCGGCGTGGTGATCCGCGGCCGGGTGGAGCTGACGGTCGGCCCGCGCCGCCGCATTCTCGGCCCCGGCGACGCCTATTACTTCCAGAGCCGCCTGCCGCACCGCTTCCGCGTGGTCGGCGAGGAGCCGGCGGAGATCGTCTCGGCCTGCACCCCGCCGTCTTTCTAGCCACCGCCCGGGCCGCAGGCCCGGGCGCTCGCAGGGGACCTTCCTGTGAGGGCCGGCCCCGGCCCCTCCCCTCGCCCGGAACTGCAAGCACCTCCAGCCCCTTCCGCGAGCGGAAGAGGCGAACCCCATCGAATTGTCCTGGAAAGAGAGCATGTCGCGACCGCGGCGGCGTTCAGCTGCTGTCCGGCCTGTCCGGCCCGGACGGCGGGCAGCCGTCTCCGGACTCCTCCGGCGGCTCGGCCCAGCCGTCCGCTGGAAAAGAGGCCGCGGCGACGAGTTCCACGCCCGTGCCGGGCGGGTCGATGCCGTCGGCCTCGTCCCGGCCCTGCGGCGGAGGAGCCGAAGGCGGCATGCGGCCGATCTTGCGGCAGACCTCGCGCAGGAACTCCTCGGGCGACAGCGTGTCCATCTGCACGTCCAGGATCTCGTCCTCGACCAGCCTCTCCCACACCCTCGACCGCACGCGTTCGACGTCCCCGGCCACGTCCGGCCGGGCCACCGCATTGGCGACGGACTCGGCGGCCTGCTCCCGTTTCTGCCGGCGGCGCTCCTGCTCGCCCGATGCCTTGCGCTCCGTCTTGCGCATCAGATAGTCGGTGCGGATCCGCTCGGTCATCGCGAGCGACAGCCGCACCGACCGGGACAGCCGCGACTGCGTCAGTCCGAAATCCGGCGTGTCCGGCCCCGCGGGCGTCCTGTCCTGCTGCCGCTCGATCATCCGCTTGGTGCGCAGGTCGGACTGGACCAGCTCGCGCAACGCATCCAGCGCCCACCCCGTCCAATGCATGTCGGGGTCGGTCGGCTTGATCTCGTCGGAGTCGGATTGCGTCCTGTCCATAGAACGTATCATGAACGAAAGTCGCCAGTGAACGCAACTGAACATTGTGTGCACTCGCCCGCGGCAGGCGTCCGGCCGGTTTCCGCCCTTCGCTGTGACAGATATCGACCGTATCGACGTTCGAAGGCGGAGGCACCCATGAGCGACACCGCCATCGCCAAGCTGTTCCAGACCAGCCACAGCCAGGTCGTGCGTCTGCCGAGGGATTCTATCTGCCGGGCAAGAGGTCCGGGTGCGCCGCTACGGCCGCGGCATGCTGCTGGAGCCGATGGAGCGGAGCGCCGGGACATCCAGGCCATCTTCGCCAAAATAGCCCGGATGGCGGCATCGACTTCCTGCCCGAGGGCCGGCCCGAGCAAACGCCGATGCCGCCGGCCGACGACGTGTCGTTGGACGAGTGATCATGGATCGTATCGACCGCAACAGCGACTTCGCCCTCGCTCCTGCCAAGCGAGAGCGAAAGCCCACAAGAGTGCACTGCCACTGCAATTTAGCAATTTAGCAATTTAGAGATGATGCACCACGGCCGCTGAAAAGGATGTGCGGACGAGCCGAGCCTATCGACGGCGTGCGAGTTTGTGATGGACCAACTTCACGAAAGCGCTGTTGTACGAAGGATAKAGACGACGGAGCGCTGGCAACGATGCGCCACGGACGATCACAGACCAGCGACTCCTTTACTCGCCATCAATCTTCGCTGCCTTCTGCGCTCGGCACGTCGTTGACAAACTCCCAATCGTCGCTCGCCACTTCCGGGGCCTCCGACGCGTTCTCGATCTGCGGCGCTTCGACCAGCAATTTTTTGGTGGGAATCTCCGACACTCTCCAACCCAAGTTCCGCAGGAACTTGCCGAAAGCATCATAGGCCGCGGTCCGGATCTCGTTGCGCTCAGGCGGCGTCAAACTTTCCTCCCGCCGAAGATGTCGCTCAAGAAACTCTTTCTGATACTCCATCTCCAACGAGTTAAAGATCTGCCGACGACCAGTGAGACGCTCGGCCGCGAGCGATTCTTCCAAATCCGTCCCAGTCGCCCGCCACAGCTCGAGCAGGATATACTTGTATTTCGGCCACTGAGCAGGTTGCATTTCGCCACGATAGACTACGCGTTTAAATGTAGCGGCAGATGGTGTTATCTCCCATTTCCCAATATCCTCGCCCAATGTGCCCTGAAAAACGTCTACGAGCCGCCGCAAATCCCCAGACTTTGACACTTTAAAGAATCTATCAATATCAGCGATGAAGCCATCAAATGTCGCTTGTGTATCCAATGGCTCGAGTCCGGCCTTCTCCCGCCGAACATTCGCCCGCTCCAGTTCACCAAAAAATCCTCCGGTGAGCGCAGTCTGGAACGCAACCGTTGTCAGAACATTCTCGAATAGCCAAGTTACAAACTCCACTATTTTTGGGTAAATTTGACCACTCTCGGTACGAATAACTTTCTTGTCAACTACGGCGGCCAAAAAGCGATTGGCTCGCTCGTCCTCGAATTTCGCTTCGAAATCCGCAACCATCTTTTGTGTAGCGTTGAGACGGTTCAATATTTCCTGTAGCTTCGGTGCCTCTGACCCGTACTCCTTATCCCTTATCTTCTCAGCCAAGTGGACTCGGTGGCTCTCGAACGTCCGGCCGATACCTTGGCCTTCAAAAAGAATTGGACGAATCTTGGTGTTTGCCTGCTCCCTCAGCTGCAAATCAAGCCACAGCACCGCGCTTGAATGGGCTTCGTATGGGTGGAACCGTTCGAGCGCTCCTACGATGTAGGTGCCGAAACGCTCCCTAAATGTCTTCGCCAGCACCTCTCCCGCGGAAGCCATATAAAAGAAACGGTTGGTTGCGTTTGCAACATCCATACCCAACAGGTTCCACCCGTTGAGACGACGCAGAGTGCCAAAATTGGCGAGGTCGCTCCTCAGATAATAATTTCCGGCACGAGGTTTTGCTCCGCTAACATCCTCCAAACGATTCAGAAGTATATGCTCAATCAGATAATAGATATGGTTAACGCCCGATATAGCGATCGGGCTTTCGAGCTTCACACGGTCATGAGCCTGGTCTAGTTCGATGTTATGGATTCGCAACGACGTGGGGGCGTGGATATCGTCACGAGCCTTGATATTGGAAAGCGTGTCACGAAGGAACAGCGCAACAAGGTCATTGTCGTCGAGCAGCCGATTGCGGGAAGCAGAGACCTGTCGCGCGGTTTTGTTAAGTGTAAGAAAGATGGATCTCGCGGCCATCTTTACATTGTACTCGCCAGGAAAATTTACGTCCAACGCCGGAAAGACACAGAACATAATGGGCAAGCTAATGTTCGCCAAATCAAATGACTTTATGTAGTTTGGTGTCCACTCTTCATAGTAGTCCTTGTACGGCGCCTTATTTTTGTCGTCCCAGTCCTGTTTTAAATTGCGATATAGTGCCAGAAGCGCCATAGCACGATGCTGCCCGTCGACAATCACGAGGCGGCATCGGTTGGTATTCAACTTCAGGCGCACGAGATCATGTTCGTACAGCTTTCCGTCCTGGATCGGCTGGACAAACTCGAATACCTCCTGACCCTTTGCACCGGATCGGATCACTTTAACGTTGTGGCCGCTCTCCACGGAGTCCGCGCGAGTCACCTCGGGATAGAAGTCGGCGGGTCTGTTCGCATTCGTCTCGACAGGCATTACGGCGACGACGATCGGTGGGAATAGTTTTACGAGATCACGCGACTTTCGATCGAGCAGGTAAGGCACTAGCTCCGAGGAAACGCGCGCATCGTCAATGTCGCGCTGCATGATCTCGTCGAAACCGAGGTCGCGCGGCGGGAACACCTCGCGCACCGGCGCTAGGTGTCGCAACACCTCCTCGTTTGAACCCGAAAGAAGATTAAGACCGACGTGGGTGAGAAAGTACTTCACCTCAACGGTCTTTTCAGGCGCGGCGTCGCGACCGACGCTAAAGCTACCCGTGGAGCCCTCTAACGTCAGGTTGAGAGCCGAGGTGACGGTAAGGCTAAGAGCCATGTCAGTTTCTTCCCAGTATCGGGTAGTAGAGGCGATTTAGCACATTCTCTATATCGACAGCGATGGCATCATCCTTCGCCTCGGTCGTGTACGTGAACACAAAGAGACGATCCGGCGAGATCTGGCGTTTGGCGACTTGCCAGGCGAATCCTGCATCGCTACTTCGGATCCGGGGCACCTCTTTTAGTCGTAATAGTCTGTATTTCTCAATGAGCGATTTATGCGCCCCCAATCGCGTACGAAGATTTACAGACATCCCAATGTAGAGTGGACTCGCAAACATTGGTGCCGATTTATTGAGAATGTCTCGTATAGCTCGGAGGCGATCTGGATCATCCACTAGTCTAGAAACGAGGCCTTCAGATACTTCAAAGACGTGTTCAAGCTCGCCTCGAAACGCCGGCTTTAACGGGCCTTCTACGACAGCCTGATAGGGCTCCTCTCGGAAGTGACGAAATATCCGTTCATCGAGCATGATTCGGGCCGAACGCTCCGCTCCGCCTCGGTCAGCCTCACGCATCAGCTTCAGGTTGCCGATCATCTGGTCAAGGTCGAAATCCGTGATCTGTGGGCTGTAATACCAAGCGTATATGCCGGGAGCTGCCGGTGCGCCTGCGAGATCGACCCAGAGATGCTTTTGTATCTCGGTACTCATACTGACCGGAGCGTGCTTAGATTCGTCGGCGGTCGAGCTAGCCGAACGGACGAATTCTGCGATGGTCGCCTCCCGTGAGGCCTGATTATGGCGTCCAAAGCATCTCCCTTCGAAGCCGGGGTCCCGTGATAATCGCTTGTCGCGTCCGACAACGCATCGCAGTAGGCCGACGAGCCCTTCATTTGTGGCAGATTACGCAACCGCCTGCAGCTTCGTCGATGCCATAAACGTCATCAACGGTGTCGGGCACCACCACAGCAAGCGGATTAGTTGGACGCGCCCGCCGGAGTCGTTCACGCCGCCGTTCATAATCGGCCTTGACCTGTGCGACGCGCTCCGGCTCAATCAATTCGACGAGGCTCTCACCCTGGCTCCAGGTGAATGGCGATCCGTCCCTCAGAGCCGTCTTCTCGTATGCCACCGCCTCCGCAAAACGGTCGGGATGATGTTCCGCTAACCTGACCCATTCTATCTTCTGCTGGAAGAAGCAGAACGTGCAGCCTGACCGAGAGCGCCACGCGTAGTACTCCGGCTCGCCCACATCTGCCTGCCTCAGAATCTCGATGACGCCGGCGCGATCAATCCCGGCATTACGCAGGGGAAGGTGGACCCGCATGTTGGCATGCGTCGCTTGATACCCCTCGCGAGACGACTCGTCCGCACGTATTGCAACGTAGGAGTTCACCACTACACCGACATCTAAATCTGCGCGAAGCCACCGCTCGAGCGGGCGCAGCTTCAGTTGCCGGGTGCACCAGCGCGTACGGGGCGAGGGTAGAAAATTGCCATACTCATCCAACCAAAAATCGAAATCACGATCCGGATTCAGCCGCAGGATGGGCTTGCCCAGGAAGCCCTCCAACCTGTCGAGAAAGCTGTAGACCTCAGGCAGCTCCTTCCCGGTGTCTGTGAAGAAATACTCTATCGGCAGGGTGGGGTGATGTTGCCGCATAAACACGGCGAGGGCGGCACTATCCCGCCCTCCGGATATCCCGAGGATATGACGTTCTTTGGCCATCATGCGACCTCGGTTTCGGTGGTGTCTGCAGCCAGGCTTGCGACGGCACGCGCCAACGCCGCAAACCGAATACGACCCAAAGCCGGGTCGGTGTCAGCTAGAGCCTCTAGAATCCGGTCAGCAAGCACGGTGGCCTCCCGCTTCTCGGCCTCGGTGAGAATGAAGGTACGGACGAGGGGCGGCATCTTGGGGTCGACGCCAACCATGAGGGCCAATGCCTCGGTGCTGGACCTGCGGTCCCTGACGACCGCAAGGACCTCCAACTCCCGGAATTGACGTCCGAAACGAGCCAGTTGAAGGAGCGCCTGTTCACGATCTCGATCGGACCATTGGTGTGCCGGTTTGTGCAGGAGAAGACTGGCGATACCTTCGATATCGCCAGCACCGCCGTCGAACGCGGCAGCGCGCATCGCAAACCCCTCGAAGGCAAAGTCATTGGTCAAATTCTTGATGGCAGCAGCTCGTTCACCAAGGCCGGCGAACGTGCCGACGTCGACTGCCAGGGCGCGGGCTAGGGCCGTACGCAACTGCAGCATGAGATTGTCAAATGCCGACTCGGCCTCAATCAGGGCTGAGTAGACCTCATCCGCGGACACCCCGCTCCCAAGCACCTCTGGCAGATCCTGAAACAATAAGGCTTCCGGATCCCGCGACTTTAACACCACCCCACGAACCAATTGCGCGGTTTCGCTGATGGCCTCCGTACGTTTGGCATATGCGGTGAGTTCCGCGTAGCGGCGGAACAGTGTCTGCGCGACCGGGAGCGATGCGGTTTCGTTGCCCAGTCCGAACCTCTGCGCCAGACCGTTCAGGAAGGCGGCTTGTCGGACCGAGCGGTCGATGCGCCGCAATCGGATCCCGGCCGGCTTCTGCAGCATCTTGTCGATGAACACATCGTCGAGGCCCACCTGGAAGACGCCGTCGATGTAGACGGCGAGCCTGTCCCGATGTGCCATTAGGCTCGCGAGCGCCAGGACCGGCATGACGCCGGCCTTCAGCCCAAAGGGTGGCGCCGACCAAGTTCGATAGATCTCGTCAAGGGTGACGTCGGATGCGCTTTCCAGGACCTCCCAAGCGGGTTTCAGTGTCTCAGCATCCGGCGTACCGGCCGGGGACTGGAAATCGAACACCCCAGGTGAAACTTCCACATGGAGTCCGAACGGCTTGATGACCGTGAGGTAGAGCCCCATCTCGGCCGGGAAGCCATCGAATCCAAGATCGGGTCGATCACCACGCGACACCATGGCGTGACAGAGCTCACGCAGGGCAGCCATAGCGTTTGACGATGGCCGTTCGCGCTGGAGCAATTCGCTCCTGAGGACAGGGGCTTGGTAAAATGCCGCATCGGCAAGTGCTGTTGCGACCACAGCCAATGGTTCCCGCATTGACGTGACGGGATCTGGGGCAAACCACCACCGCGCGTTGTTCAGGGCGGCCTCAAGCTCCCGATGAACGAGATCGACACCGATCGACCGACGGGCGGCAATCTCCCGACGTGCGATGCGATCGCCCTCGAGTTGGGGGTGCTCGCGGAATACTCGCTCGATTGCGAACAATTCTGCAGCGCTGGATCGCAGTGCAAAGCCGTCGGTAGCGCCGCCAATCGCGGCGACAGCCCCCACCTTCTTCAACGCCTTGGCGACGGCTTTGCATCGTCGATCGATCTCGGCCGCCGCAATCGAACCGTCACCCAGCAGGAGCACCAAGGCCCCTCCGCCCTTTGGGCGGTGTGCCGCGATGTCGTTGGCCAATTGTTCAACGGCCTCAGCGTGACCCGTCAACCGGATGAGGACTTCGAATGTTCGAAGCGCACCAGTCCGAAAATAGTGTCGCTTGGCTGGGGCAAATCCGAGCCCGACGCGCTGTGGCAGACTGACGAGCTCCACGGTGGTGAGCGGCGCCGTCGCCTTGTTGATGGCATCTTCCAGATCGAAATCACTGCCGGCGAAGAGCGCATAACCATTGAGCCGGGGCTGTCGGATGAAGATCGCCCATTCCAGCAGATCAGCGATGGCGGCTTGCCGGTCTACATCCAACGCACTCGGTACCGCGGCAGCCAAGATGTCGTCAGCGAGAGCCAATCCGGAGCCATTCCGAAAGAACTCGACGACGGCCGCGCTCTTGGTCAGCGCAACGTGGAGAGAGTTGCCCTTGGCGCCAGCGCGCTCGATCGCCTCGAACGCCAAGCTGAAGCGCGAGCCATCTGCGCCGCTCGCGAGGGCCATTCCAAAATTGGCGGCCAAGTAATCCCAGAGCTGATCGGGGCCGTAGGTGGAGCTATCATCGGTCGCGTGCAGATGCTCCTGGAACCCAGCGGGTTCGGCGGAACTCAGGAAGCCAAAAACACTGCGCTCGTTCTGGGCGAAGCGCTGCCGCGATAGCGGTCCAAGCAGGAGCGCGGTCACCGGATTCAGCGGCCAAGTCAACGTCAGCGCCTCGGCAAGGGCGGACTCGTCGGTCGGCCGCCGCTTTCCGATCGCCGCGGCGACAATCGTTGCAGCTGCAGACGCCGATTCAGGTCGCTCTCGGCATGAGATTGCGCGGCCGAGCAAGGCAACGGTCTCATCGGCCCCTGCGAGAAACGAGATATCTTGGTATCGGCCTTGGACTTTCGCCCATTCCTGGCGAGCATCGCGCGCTGCCCTCGCAGCGTATTGGCTGAATGATTGGTGCAAGATCCCAACGACGACGAGCCGCCCCTCGCTGCGACTGCTGTGTTCGGCGAGGTCTTGAAGGAGGTGGATATCTCCGCCTCCAAGCGCCTCATGTTCCAGCAGCTTTCCCAGCTCGTCGAGAATCACCAGCGCGCCACTGTGGGCCTCTCTTGCAGACGCTGACAGCGTCTCAATCAATCTCTCGTCGCTCGCGGCCGCCGCAGCTACCACCGCCTTAGGCCAGCGGAAAGTCACCCGACACGCATCTGCGATGGCTTGGCGCAGCCCGATTCGGCTGCCTGTGACGGCGACGATGGCCCACGGCCCGCGATCCTCCGGAAACGCCTTCAAGAATTTGGATGCGAGTGCCCGCCCAGCGATCTTGCGCGCTATTTTTCGGTTGTCTGGCGGTCCCGCGACCAGATTGGCCATCAAAAGAGCGGCGCTCGATTTGCCTCCGCCATAGGGACCGGTCCACGTGTAGGCCCCTTGCTTGCTGTCAATCTGATTCGAAGCGAGCGTACTCAGCGCCTTCTCGACACTGGCCTGCAGCACGTAGCCGACCAGTGGCGGGGTTCCGTTCAGATCTGCGTCGAGGCGCGCAGAACGCGCGAAGCGGCGATTGATCTCGACGAGTGAAGCAAGTTTGGTCATGCGACCGCGGCCTGAGGTCCGTGGTGATAAGCAAGAGCGACTAGTTCCATAGGATCAACGTCACTTATGCGCTGAACCTGTCGTAGTCCGGCTGTATCGGTCCAAATCCAAGCTCCTCCAGTGAGTGCTTCAAGTCCCATGAGGCGGGTGACGACGCTGTCTTCGTCGAGTTTGAACACTCGCCCGGGTGAGCCGGCCGCGTAGCAGACATTCTCAGCAGTTAACGTGCTTGACCCGCCTTGCCGGCTCCAGAAATCGGCCAGCGCGTATGCAAAAATCCCGTCAGGCAATGTCGGTTTAGGCCCGCGGACGAATTCATGCCAGCCGCCAAACCGGGCTTCACGGATCAGACCGAGTTCGGCCAGGAGCGGCTCAGCCGCATCCTCGCCGAAATGTGCATCGTCCCGGCGAACGTAGCCTCGGAGAAACACTTCGATATCGCGTTTGAGGGTCCCCCGGGTCGCCCTCCAACCTCTCGCCTCAACCAAGCCCAGCAGCTCTTCGGCGAGCAAATTCGGATCAAATTCGATCGCCGCCAAGTGATTGAACGCATAGTAGGTGGTGGTCGTATACTGCGGGTTGCTCGCGATCGCCCAGTGCACCAGCCAAGTCGTACCGGTCCGCTCAATGAATGGATCGTAGCCGTGATCCGCTAGAATTGCGGTCCCAAGCGCCGTCGGTTGCAGCGTGCGGTCGACCTCTTCGATCATCCCGGATGCCAATCCCCAGAATCGCATCGATACGGCCATATTGCGCCCCACGCCGAACCGTGCGATAGCAGATTGTTCTTGGAATGTTCCAGCAGGCGCCCCGCCGGTGACGGCGTCAAAGGCCTTCTTCAGCCAGAGAAGCCGCAGCGGGAACGTTTCGTGTCCGGCGAACTGCCCGCGAGCGTTGGAATTGAGGAGGACATGCTTCATATCGCATGTCTACATCCTACTGGTGGACCCGTCCAGTGCGGTGGCGGAGCTTAAGGCAGGTCTCCGCTATCAAGGTCGACGCCAAGTCAATTTGCTCTACTGAATTGTATCTACCACAGAAAATTCGAATTACCGATTTGGCTTGTTCTTGCATCAATCCCATCGCTAACAAGACATGGGATGGCATCATCTGTCCAGATGTGCAGGCGGATCCAGTCGATATGCACACCGTTCTTGCCAAACTGACGACGATTTCATCTGCGTCAACATCCGTAATCTTGAGACTCAGGCTGCCGGGCAAGACTGGGGCACCGTCTGTGACCATATCAAAGGCAACTTGGTGCTGCTCGAGTCGCATCCGCATACGATCAGCGAGCCGGCGGCCATGAGCTGCGTCCTGTCCGATCCGGTCATGAGCAAGGTTCGCAGCTGCTCCGATTCCGACGATCAGCGGTACGGGCTCTGTGCCGGGGCGCACACCGCCCTGCTGACCTCCCCCAAACTGAATCGGCAGTGGAGTTGGGGCGGCCGCGGATGTGTACAGCGCGCCAATTCCCATCGGCCCGTAGAACTTGTGCCCGGAGATGCTGAGGTAGTCGACGTCGAGGGCAACGACATCGAGCGGCACCTTACCAGCGGCCTGAGCAGCATCGCAGTGGAATAATGCACCGGCGGATCGGGCTATTGCCCCAACTTCGGCTACTGGCTGCAGAACACCGGTCTCATTGTTCGCCGCCATGACCGAAACCATCAGTGTCTTCTCGTCGACGACCTTGCCGAGCGCGGCGATGTCGACAATGCCGTTCGTGGTGACGGGTGCCACAATCACTTCAAACCCGAGCGAGGCCAGCGAGTTCGCGGATTCCAGAACTGCTTTATGTTCAACTGCAGAAATGACAATTCGACGGCGATGCTTTCCGCTGGCCAGCGCCCACCTCGCAACCCCGATGATTGCCAGGTTATTCGATTCGGTTGCGCCAGATGTGAAGACGATTTCTGAGGGTGCCGCCCCTAGCAGGTGGGCAACCGCAGCTCGCGAACGATCGACTGCGGCAGCTGCGACCTCCCCGAGGAGGTGCGGCGAGCCCGCGTTTCCCGGGCGGGACCATGCCTCCGCCATTGCCGCATGCACCTCTGGTGCAAGCTGCGTAGTTGCATAGCCGTCCAGATAGATTGGGGTGGCTGACTTGGTTGCCCGTTCGTCCATCACTCTACGATAGAGCATGGGAGTGTCCGGATTCCACTTAGCACTGATCCGTACCCGCCTAAGCCAGTTGACGGCTCAGGCGAAGCAACCAAAGACTAAGGGGTGCGCCGACTAGCCACGCACCAAGCCGACATCCGCCGCCCCTCCCTTCCCTCTCCCTCCATCCTGCGTTAAACCGGCATCGGCCCTCGGCCGCTCCGGACTTCCTCTGATCGGACCCCGCCATGCCCGACTGGTTATCGCTCGCCGAGCTCACCGCCCTCGTCCAGGTCGTGATCATCGACGTGGCGCTGGCCGGCGACAACGCCATCGTCGTCGGCATGGCCGCGGCCGGGCTGGCCGCCGAGGAGCGGCGCCGCGCCATCCTGTGGGGCATCGTCGCCGCCACCGTGCTGCGCATCGTCTTCGCCCTGTTCACCACCCAACTGCTGCAGATCGTCGGCCTGCTGTTCGCCGGCGGCATCCTGCTGCTGTGGGTGTGCTGGAAGCTGTGGCGCGAGATCCGCGCCGACCACGCCGCCGAGGCCGCGGCGCTGGCCCAGAGCAGCGACACCGAGCCCGGCCTGCCCGCGGCCAAGACCTTCCGCCAGGCCGTCACCCAGATCGTCATCGCCGACGTGTCGATGTCGCTGGACAACGTGCTGGCCGTGGCCGGCACCGCGCGCGACCACCTGGAGGTGCTGATCGTCGGCCTCGCCCTCTCCGTCGCGCTGATGGGCCTGGCCGCCAACTTCGTCGCCCGGCTGCTGCACCGCCACCGCTGGATCGCCTATGTCGGGCTGCTGATCATCCTGTATGTGGCCGTCGTCATGATGTGGGATGGGGCGCACGAAATTTGGTCGGCGGCCAAGCCGGCTCTGGCAGGGTAAGGGGCTCGCTTTCCGCGGGGTGGTTCTCGCGGAGGGAACCCCCTCCCCCTAACCCCAGGGGAATCGCATTTGAATGAAGGAGGGGGTTGCGGGAGGAAGAGAGATCGATTCTGTAGAGGCTTTCTCTTGCGGAGGAGGCCCGATGTCGTCGCTGATCACAATCCTGCGCGAGGTTCGCGATCCGCGCGACCCGAACGCCCGGCACGATCTGGCGGAGCTGTTGTTCGTGGCGCTGGCGGCGACGTTGTGCGGGGCCAAGAGCTGCGTGGAGATCGCCGAGTTCGGCGAGGGTCGGGAAGAGGAG
>NZ_JBFRCU010000122.1:0-17802 GCF_052113205.1 Inquilinus sp. YAF38
GGTGGTGCCGGTGGTGTTGTCCGGCGGTTCGGGGACGCGGTTATGGCCGCTGTCGCGGGCCGGCTATCCCAAGCAGTTCCTGCCGCTGGTGTCGGACAGCACCATGATCCAGGAGACGGTGAGCCGGGTCGGCGAGGCCGACGGCTTCGCGCCGCCGGTGTTCATCTGCGCCGACGACCACCGCTTCATCGTCGCCGAGCAGATGCGCCAGATCGGCGTGGCGCCCGACGCCATCATCCTCGAGCCCTCGGCCCGCAACACSGCGCCGGCCGTCGCCGTCGCCGCCCGSTTCCTGGCCGACCGCGACCCTGACACCCTGATGCTGGTGCTGCCGGCCGACCACCATATCGCGGACCCGAAGGGCTTCCGCGCCGCCATCGCCATGGCGGCACCCGCCGCCCGCGCCGGCCAYCTGATGACCTTCGGCATGCAGCCGACCGCGCCGGAGACCGGCTTCGGCTACATCCTGCCCGGCGACGACATCGCCGAGGCCCCCGGCGCCCGCACCGTCGCCCGCTTCATCGAGAAGCCGCCGCGCGAGACCGCCGAGCGCTTCCTGGCCGAAGGCCGTCACCTGTGGAACGCCGGCATCTTCCTGTTCACCGCCGGACAGTACCTGGCCGAATGCGCCCGCCATGCGCCCCAGGTCCTGGCCGCCGCCGACGCCGCGCTCAAGGCCGCCTCGCGCGACCTCACCTTCCTTCGTCTCGACCCCGCCGCCTTCGTCCAGGCGCCGTCGATCTCGATCGATCACGCGGTGATGGAGAAGACCGACCGCGCCGGCATCGTCCCGGCCTCGATCGGCTGGACCGATGTCGGCTCCTGGTCGTCCTTGTGGGAGGTCGGCGACCGCGACGCCGACGGCAACCTGACCCAGGGCGACGCGCTGACCCTGTCCTCGCGCAACTGCCTGGTCCGCTCCGACGGCATCCTCACCGCCGTGATCGGCCTCGAGGACGCCATCGTCATCGCCACCGACGACGCCGTGCTGGTCGCCGCCAAGGACCGGGTCCAGGACGTCAAGGCCATCACAGACGCGCTGAAGAAGTCCAAGCGTCCCGAGGCGGTAATCCATCGCCAGGTCTACCGGCCCTGGGGCACCGTCAAGTCGCTGCATGCCGGCGACCGCTTCCAGGTCAAGCGCGTCCTGATCCATCCCGGCCAGGCCGTCGCGCTGCAGCGCCACTACCACCGCTCCGAGCACTGGGTCGTGCTGTCCGGSACCGCCCGCGTCACCATGGAGGGCCAGTCCCGCATCCTGCGCGAGAACGAGGCCGTCTACCTGCCCAACGGCACCGACCACAAGCTGGAGAACCCCGGCAGGATCGACCTCGAGCTGATCGAGGTCCGCACCGGACCTTATCTCGGCGAGGACGATGTCGTCCGGCTGGAAGCGGCCGACGCGCTGCTGTTCGGATGATTCCGCTCCAGCGGGACTGTTCCGAAGAGTTTTCAGATTTAAAATCTATGAAGTCATGGGGGCAGCCATCGATTGCAGGTTTCGAAGCTCGATTCCTACGGTAGACTAGGTTGCCGCTGCGGTCCGCTTCCCGCCCGCCCATGCCGAATCGTCGAAAGAAAACCGACATGCCAGCAGGCTCTTCGAGACTCCACGACCAGGCCATCGCGGTGATCGGCATGGCTTGCCGGCTGCCGGGCGCGGCCGACCTCGACGAGTACTGGTCGCTGCTGCTGCAGGAGCGCTGCAGCATCTCCGAGATCGGCGGCGACCGCTGGGCGATCGAGCGGTTCTACCATCCGCGGCGGGGCGAGCCGGGCCGCAGCTACACCCTGGCCGCCGGGCTGATCGCGGATCCGAACGGCTTCGACGCCGGCGCCTTCCGGATCGCGCCGCGCGAGGCCGAGCAGATGGACCCGCAGCAGCGGCTGCTGCTGGAGCTGGTGTGGGAGGCGCTGGAGGATGCGGGCCTGCCGCCCTCCACCCTCGCCGGCCAGCCGGTCGGCGTGTTCGTCGGCGCCTCCTCGGTCGACGCCTATACCCGGATCGTGGGTGATGCCAGCGGCATCGACACCCATTTCATGACTGGCAACACCGCGTCGATCATCGCCAACCGGATCTCCTACATCTACGACCTGCGCGGGCCGAGCCTGACCATCGACACCGCCTGCTCCTCCTCGCTGGTCGCGCTCGACGCGGCGGTGCGGGCGCTGGCGCGGGGCGAGATCGACACCGCCGTGGTGGCCGGGGTCAACATCCTGGGCGCGCCGCAGGCGTTCTACGGCTTCTCGCGCGCCGGCATGCTGTCGCCGACCGGGCTGTGCCGGCCCTTCGCCGCCGCCGCCGACGGCTATGTCCGGGCCGAGGGCGGCGCCGTGCTGGTGCTGAGCCGGCTCGA
This sequence comes from Inquilinus sp. YAF38, assembly GCF_052113205.1. Classification (NCBI taxonomy): domain Bacteria; kingdom Pseudomonadati; phylum Pseudomonadota; class Alphaproteobacteria; order Rhodospirillales; family Rhodospirillaceae; genus Inquilinus; species Inquilinus sp. YAF38. The sequence goes on from NZ_JBFRCU010000122.1 coordinate 2,358, forward strand.
CGCCGCCGTGTCGCGCGGGCGGCCGCCGCGGGTGATGATCGACGCGACCGGGGTCAATTCCGACGGCCGCACCGTCGGCCTGTCGCTGCCTTCGACCGATGCCCAGCGCCGCCTGCTGGAGCGGCTCTATGGCGAGGCCGGGATCGACCCGAACGACCTGGCCTTCGTCGAGGCGCACGGCACCGGCACCCGGGTCGGCGACCCGGCCGAGGCCGAGGCGATCGGCCGGGCCCTGGGCCAGAAGCGCGACGCGCCGCTGCCGGTCGGGTCGGTCAAGTCGAACATTGGCCATCTCGAGCCGGCCTCGGGCCTGGCCGGGACGATCAAGGCGATCCTGGCGATCGAGCACCGGCTGCTGCCGGCGACGCTGCATCTCGACAGCATCAACCCGGACATCCCGTTCGAGGCGCTGAACCTTTTGCCGGCGCGCGGCCCGGTGGCGCTGCAGGCCGGGCCGCTGACCGCCGGCGTCTCCTCCTTCGGCTTCGGCGGCACCAACGCCCATGCCGTGCTGCGGGCGCCGCGGCCGGACGAGATGCCGGAGGCGTCGTCCGAGGCGCCGGCACGGGCGCTGCTGCTGTCGGCGCATGGCGAGGAGGCACTGCGCAGCCTGGCCGGGCGCTATGCCGAGGCGCTGGAATTGGCTGACGCGGCGCCGGCCCAGATCGCCAGCCACGCCGCGCACGAGCGCGAGCTGCTGCCGCACCGCCTGGCCCTGCCGCTCGATGCCGACGCGGCGGCCGGGTTGCGGCGCTTCGCCGCCGGCGACCGGGCGGCGTCGGTGCTGTCGGCCCGTGGCGAGAGCGACGCCGGCGCGATTTGCTTTGCCTTTTCCGGCAACGGCTCGCAATTCGCCGGCATGGGGCTGCGCGCCTATCGCGCCAGCCGGCCATTCCGCGAGGTCTTCGACGAGGTCGATGCGCGCTACGCCGCCCTGGCCGGCTGGTCGCTGGCCGAGGCGCTGCAGAACCCGGCGCTGGAGGAGCGGCTGCCTGCCACCTCGACCGCGCAGCCGTTGCTGTTTGCGGTGCAGGTGGCGCTGACCGCGGCGCTGGCGGCGGACGGCCTCAAGCCCGCCATGGTGATCGGCCACAGCGTCGGTGAGGTGGCGGCGGCACTGGCCGCCGGCATGGTGTCGCTGGACCAGGCGGTCCGGATCATCCACTGGCGCAGCCGCTGCCAGGAGCAACTGCGCGGCCTGGGCACCATGGCGGTGCTGATGCTGTCGCGCGAAGCAGCGGAGGCCGTGCTGGCCGAAGCCGGGCTGCACGGCACCGTCGTCGCCGCGGCCAACAGCCCGGTCTGCGTCACCGTCTCCGGTCCGAAGGACGAGATCGAGGCGCTGCTGAAGCTGGCCAAGCAGCGCCGGGTGGCGGCGCAGCGCGTCGGGGTCGACTATCCGTTCCATTCGCCGCTGACCGCGCCCATCGAGGCGCCGCTCAGGGCGGCGCTGGCCGACATGGTGTCGGCCGAGGGACGGATCCCGTTAATCTCTTCCGTCACCGGCGAGGCGCTGAGCGGCGCCGCGCTGGATGCGGATTACTGGTGGCGCAACATCCGCGAGCCGGTGGATTTCGCCGCGGCGGCGCGGACAGCGTTGGAGCTGGGCGCCGGGATCTTCGTCGAGATCGGGCCGCGGCCGGTGCTGACCGGCCATCTGCGCGACATCGCCAAGGCGGCGGAGCGCGAGGTGGCGATCCTGCCGACGCTGGACAACAAAGCGACAGAGGATGGATCGGACCCGGTCGAGCGGGCGGTGCTGCAGGTGCTGCTGCGCGGCGGCGCGGTCGATCGGCGGCCGCTGTTCGGCGACCGACCCACCGGACGGCGCCAGGCCTTGCCGCATTATCCCTGGCAGCGTCGCGACCTGCGCCAGGCGCCGACGCCGGAGCGGATCGACCTGTCGCTGGCCAAGCCGGCGCATCCGCTGCTGGGCGCCCGGCTGGGAGAGGGTACGCCGGAATGGCACGGCCTGCTGGACCCCGAGCTGCTGCCCTATCTGGCCGACCACAAAGTGGCGGGTGAGGTGGTGGTGCCCGGCGCCGCGTTGCTGGAGATGGCGGTCGCCGCCGGCCGGCAGTGGCTCGGCACCGAGGCGGTCGAGGTCGAGGATTTCGACATCATCCAGGCCCTGGTGATCGCCGAGGGCACGACACGCGAGACCTGGCTGCGGCTGGCACCGGCCACCGGCGCGGTCGAGATCCTGGCCCGGCAGCGCATGGCCGGCGAGGAATGGACGCTGCACGCCCGCGGCCGGGTCGGGCCGAGCCCGGTCGCCGCCGCCCGGGTGCGGAACGGGGACGACGACGCCCTGCGGCCGGTCGATCCGGCAGCGATCTATGCCGCCGCAAGCGCGGCCGGGATCGATTACGGCCCGGCCTTCCGCCGCGCCGCCGCCATCGCCACTGACGATGGGCAGAGGATCACCGTCGACCTGACGGCGGAGGCAGCGGACAACGGCCTTTACACCGCGCCGCATGCACTGCACCCGACTGCGCTGGACGCCGCCTTCCACGGGCTGTTCGCCCTGTACGAGAAACTCGGCGGCGGCGAGGGCGGCGCCTTCCTGCCGGTGCGCTTCGCCGCGCTGCGGGTGTACCGGTCGGTGCCCGCCGTCCGGGCCAGGCTCGACCTGCGCCGCGCCACGCCGCGGTCGATCCTGGTCGACATCGCCCTGGAGGACGAGGCGGGCATGGTGGTGGCCGAGCTGCGCGGCGCCCGATTCCAGCGCAGCGCGCTGCGCCTGGCGGCCGGGGACGAGCTGCTGTACCGCGCGGTGCGGCAGCCCTGGGACAACGGCCGCGCCGGCATCACTGCTGCGGAGCTGGAGCAGGCCGTCGCCGGCCTGTTGGACCGGCACGAGACCGGCGACGACTGGCTGCTGCTGACCGCCTGGGCGCGGTCGATGGCGCATCGCGCGGTACGGGCGGTGGCCGGATCCGCCCGCTTCACCATCGAGCGGCTGTGCCGCGGCGGGCGCTTGGCCCCGGCCGCGGTGCCGCGCTTCGCAACGCTGCTGAAGGTGCTGGCGGAGTTCGGGCTGGCGACGGAGCAGGACGGCGCCTGGCGCCTGGCCCCTGCCCGCCTGCCGTCGCCCCAGGCGATCCTGCGCTCGATCGCGGCCGCGCATCCGGAGCGCGGCGCCGAGACCGTGATGGCCGCCCGGCTGTCGCGCGACCTGGTGGCGGCGCTGCGCAGCGGGGAGCCGCTGCGCTTCTCCAAGGGCGTCGAGGCGCATGCCCGCGCCGCCTCGCCGCTGCTGCCGCTGGCGGCAGAGCTGGTCGAGACGCTCGCCGCCGGCCGCGCCGCGCCCCTGGCGCTGCTGCTGGTCGACCCCGAGGGCGAGCTGATGCCGGCGCTGCTGCCGCTGATCCGCGACGGTGCCCTGACCGTGTCGGTGACAGGGCCGGAGCCCAAGATGCTGGCGGGCCTGGCCGCACGCAGCCCGCGGCTGCCCGGCCTGCGCATCCTGGACGAGCAGACCACCGTGCCGCCGGGCCGCTTCGACCTGGCCCTGTCGGTCGGCACCATGGCGGCCGGGGATTCGGCGCGGCTGGGGCAGCTTGTGGCCGGGCTGCTGCGCCCCGGCGCCGCGGCCGTCACCATAGATAGCATCCCGAACACGGTGACCGCCCTGCTGCTGGACGGCATGGCGGAGGCCGTGTCATCGCAGGACGGGCTGGCGGGCTTGCGGCCGACGGCCCGGCATCGCATCGGCACCCGAGGAGCTGCGGCGCAGCTGGTGGTCTGGGATCGGCCGGCCGTCGACGCTCCGGCCGAACCGGCCGGGCCGATCCTGATCCGCCCCGCCGACACCGAGCTGCTGCCCGACCTCGCCGACCGGCTGCGCGGACTGGGCCACCTGGTGCGCATCGACCCGGCCGCCGCGRCGGCGGAGGGCGACACCGTGCTGGTGCCGCTGATGCTGGACACGGCGCGCGACCCGGTCGCCTTCCTGACCAAGGCCATCCTGTCGGTGCGGGCGGAAGCCGAGGCCCTGCCGGCGAAGTCCACCCTGTGGCTGGTCGCCCGCTGCGGCAAGCTGAACGGCAAGGCCGATGGCGGCCGCGGCCTGGCCGAGGCGCTGGCGGCCTTCGCCCGCACCCTGGCCAACGAGCAGTCCGGCCTCGCGATCCGCTTCGCCACCCTGGCCCCGGCGCTGCCGGACGAGGCTGCGGCGGCGGCGCTGGCCGGGCTGATCGGGTCGGCCGAGACCGAATTCGAGATCGACCGTGACGGCGTCTTCGTCAGCCGGGTGGAAGCGGTGCGGCCGGCGCCGCAGGACGCCCCGGCGGAGGACCGCGCCGCCCGCCTGGCCCTGGCCGCCCCGGGCAGCCTGGGCCGGATCGGCTGGACCGTCGCCGAGCGCACGGCCCCCGGACCGGAGGAGATCGAGATCGAGGTCGCGGCCAGCGGGCTGAACTTCCGCGACGTGATGTTCTCGCTGGGCCTGCTGCCGGACGACTATCTGGAGGACGGCTTCGCCGGCCCGACCCTGGGCTTCGAATGCGCCGGCACGGTCCGCCGCGTCGGTGAGGTGGTGACCGACCTGAAGCAAGGCGACCGGGTGATGGCCTTCGCGCCGGCCGCCTTCGCCACCCATGTCACGGTGCCGGCCCAGGTGGCGATGCGGGTGCCGGAGGGCGTCGACTTCGCCGCGGCGGCGACCATGCCGGTCGCCTTCATCACCGCCTGGTACGCGCTGGTGCACCAGGCCCGGCTGGGCCGCGGCGAGAGCGTGCTGATCCACGGCGCCGCCGGCGGCGTCGGGCTGGCGGCGCTGCAGATCGCCAAGCTGCGCGGCGCCACCGTGGTGGCCACCGCCGGCAATGAGGACAAGCGCGCTTTGGCCCAGCTGCTGGGCGCCGACCTGGTGCTGGATTCGCGCTCGCTGGCCTTCGCCGACGAGATCCGCTGGAAGCTGGGCGGTGTCGACGTGGTGCTGAACTCGCTGTCCGGCGACGCCATGCGCCGCAGCCTGCGGGCGCTGAAGCCATTCGGCCGCTTCGTCGAGCTGGGCAAGCGCGACTTCGTCGCCGACACCGCGGTGGGCTTGCGCGCCTTCGCCCGCAACGTCTCCTATTTCGGGGTCGATGCCGACCAGCTGCTGAACGCCCAGCCGGGCCTGACCAGGCGCCTGCTGCGCGAGCTGGACCGGCTGTTCGCGCAGCGCCGCCTGACCCCGCTGCCGCACCGGGTGTTCCCGGCCGACCAGGTGGAGGACGCGTTCCGGCTGATGCAGGGCGCCGGCCATGTCGGCAAGATCGTGATCACCCCGCCGCGTGAGATCCCGGCGGCGCCGGCCGCCGAGGCCCGGTTCGAAGCGCAGGACACCGGCTTCCACCTGGTCACCGGCGGCACCGGCGGCTTCGGCTTCGCCACCGCGCTGTGGTTGGCCGAGCACGGCGCGAAGACGATCGTCGTCGCCTCCCGTCGCGGCACTCTGGGCCCCATGGAAAAGGCCGAGGCCGAGCGGCTGGCGGCTCAGGGCGCGACCCTGGTGGCGGAGCGGCTGGACGTCACCGACCGGGCCGCCTGCGAGAAGCTGCTGGCGGCGCTGGAGCGCCGGCACGGCCCGCTGCGCGGCATCATCCACGCCGCCATGGTGCTGGATGACGGGCTGCTGCGCGACCTGGACGCGGCGCGGATCGAGCGGGTGCTGGCGCCCAAGATCAAGGGCGCGATCCATCTCGACCTGGTCAGTCGCACCCGCGAGCCGGACTACTTCGTGCTGTTCTCCTCCGCCACCACGCTGATCGGCAATCCCGGCCAAGCCAATTACGTCGCCGCCAACGCCTATCTCGAGGCGCTGGCGCGGACGCGGCGGGCCCAGGGGCTGCCGGCGCTGGCCGTGTCCTGGGGCGCCATCGCCGATGCCGGGGTGCTGGCCCGCGACGCGGCCAAGGGCGACGCGCTGAAGCGCCGGATCGGCCGGTCGTCGCTGAAGGCGGCCGAGGCGCTGGCGCAGCTGGGCCGGCTGCTGGCCCGGCCGGCCGAGACGCCGGCGGAGGCGGTGGTGGCCTGCGCCCGGATCGACTGGCAGGCGGCGACCCGCGAGCTGCCGATCCTGGCCACGCCGCGGCTGGCCGGGATGGCCGATGGCCGCCGGGCCGAGACCACCGAGGCCGAGGTCGATCTGGCCGCCATGATCGCCGGCCGCAGCGATGCGGAGGCCCAAGCGATCGTGACCGAGACCATGCTGGCCGAGATCGGGCGGATCCTGCGCATGCCGCCGGCCGACATCGACCCCGACCGCGCCTTCGCCGAACTGGGCATGGATTCGTTGATGGGGCTGGAGCTGGATGCGGCGATGCAGAGCCGCTACGGCATCGACCTGCCCTTCCTGTCGATCGGCGCCGGGCTGACCCTGAGCGAGTTGAGCACCCGGATCGTCGCCAAGCTGCGCGGCGGGGCCCCGGCTGCGCCCCCCGAAGCGGAACCGCAGACCGAGGCGGCGCAGCTGATCGCCAAGCATGTCGAGGCCGACCTGGAGGCGGATGCCGCCTTGCTGGTGCGCGAAGCCGTCCGCGACCGGGCCAAGACCACAAGGCGGGTTCTGGGATGATCTGCGATGAGTAAGGGACGCCTGTCGGATTCCGCGCTGCGGTCGCTGATCTCCGAGGTGCGCGGCAAGGCCACGGCCGCGGTGCCGCCGGCGCCGGAGCCGCGATCCTACGACACCGCCTTCGACACCCTGCCGGGCTACGAGACGCTGCGGATGCAGCGTGCCGCCGCCGACCTGCTGGGCATCCCGAGCCCGTTCTTCCGCACCCATGAGCAGCGTGCCGGGGCGGTGTCGCGGATCGCTGGGCGAGAGGTGATCAACTTCGCCTCCTACGACTATCTCGGGCTGAACAGCCACCCGGCGGTGGCCGCGGCGGCGAAGGCGGCGGTCGACGAATTCGGCACCTCGGTCTCGGCCAGCCGGCTGGTGGCGGGTGAGCGGCCGTTCCATGCGGCGCTGGAGCGGCGCCTGGCCGAGGTGCACGGCGTCGAGGATGCGATCGCCTTCGTCAGCGGCCACGCCACCAACGTTTCCGCCATCGGCCAGATCACCGGGCCGGCCGACCTGATCCTGCATGACGGGCTGATCCACAGCAGCGTGATCACCGGCGCGCAGCTGTCCGGCGCACAGCGGCGGTCCTTCCCGCACAACGACCTGGACACGCTGGAGTCGATCCTGACGGCCGAGCGCGACCGCTGGCAGCGCGTGCTGATCGTGGTCGAGAGCCTGTATTCGATGGATGGCGACACCATCGACCTGCCCCGTCTGGTGGCGATCAAGCAGCGCTTCGGCGCTTGGCTGATGGTCGACGAGGCGCATGGGCTGGGCGTGCTGGGCCCGACCGGCCGCGGCATCGCCGAGGCCAGCGGAATCGACCCGCGGCAGGTCGACATCTGGATGGGCACGATGTCGAAGACGCTCGCTTCCTGCGGCGGCTACATCGCCGGCCCGAGCGCCTTGGTCGACTATCTGAAGCTGACGGCGTCGGGCTTCGTCTACAGCGTCGGCATGCCGGCGCCGGCGACGATGGCGGCGCTGACGGCGCTGGAGCTGCTGATCGCCGACACGGATGGGCGGGTGGCCCGGCTGCAGGCCAATTCCCGATACTTCCTGGAGCGCGCGCGGGCCGCCGGGCTGGACACCGGCCTGGCCCAGGGCCATGCGATCATCCCGATCATCCTCGGGGATTCGCTGCAGGCGGTGCTGCTGTCGAACCGGCTGCTGGAGCGCGGCGTCAACGTCTCGCCGATCGTGCATCCGGCGGTGCCGGAGAAATCCGCCCGGCTGCGCTGCTTCGTCACCGCCGACCACACCCGCGAGCAGATCGACCGCGCCGTCGCTGTCATCGCCGAGGAGCGGCAGCAGTTGCTGCGGGAGGCGCCGGTGGCAAAGCGGCTGAGCGCCGCCGCCCGGGGCTAGAGAGTCGCCGGCGCGTCGATTTCGAAGCGGAGGAAGCGGTCGATGAAGGCGGCGCGGACCGGACGCGGGGCCAGCCGGCCCAGGCGGATCAGCCAGACCAGCGGCCAGGGAAAAGCCACCATGGCGCGGCCGCGGGCGGTGGCGGCGGCAATGTGCTGCGCCGCGCGGTCGGCGCTCCATTGGAACGGACGAGAGCCGCGGTAGCGGTCGCTCATGCCGGTGGCGATGAAGCCGGGGCAGGCGACCGTGACACGGATGCCGTCCGGCCGCAGCCAAGCCAGCAGCGCCTCGCCCCAGGCCATGAGCCCGGCCTTGGAGGCGGAATAGGCCGGCTGGTCGGCCAACGGCATCAGCGCCGCCAGGGACGAGATCAGGACGATGCGGCCGAAGCGGCGGCCGCGCATCGGCTCGATCAGCGGCGACACCGTGGCGATCGCGCCTTCCAGATTGATGCGCAGCTGTGCCGTGACCAGATCCTCCGGCTCGCAGCCGCGGCCTGGCGCCAGCCCGGCCTCGACCCCGGCATTGGCGATCACCACCGCCACCGGACGGCGGGCATCGAAGCCGCGCAGAAATTCGCCCAACCGGGCGCCGTCACGGACATCGATCTCCGCCGTCTCCACCACTGCGCCGCGCTGCCGGCAGGTCGCGGCGACCTTGGCCAGGCGGGCGGGATTGCGGCCAATCAGGGCCAGCGCCACGCCCGGCGCCGCGTAGTGCCGGGCCAGCGCCGCGCCGAGACCGTGCGACGCGCCGGTTACGACGACTGCCGTCGGTACTGTCGCGTTCATTCTCCCGCCTGCGCCGCCCAGGCGGCCTCGCGCAGCGGCTGCACCTCGCCGTCGAGGATGCGGCGGCGGGCGCCGTCGACCGCGAGGTCGATGCCGGAGAGCGAGAAGAAGCTGCCGCGGATCTGGGTCCGCGCCACCACGACGCGGCGGAACGCCTCCAGCAGTTCGGGGCTCGGCGGCTGCCCTTCGGCCCAGAACCGGTCGAGCCCGCCCTGGAAGCTGAGGCCCGGCAGGTCGAACACCGCGGTGCCGAGCGTCTGCAGCGGCTTGCCTCGCTCGAGCGCGAACAGGCCGACGGTGGAGTTGACCACGACCACGCCGATGGCGCCGTCGACCAGTTGCTGCAGGTCGCCGCCATCGATGAAGTCGACCCGGTCCGACACGCCATGGCGTACCGCCAGCGCTTCGATGAGCCGGCGTTTCCGCACCGGCCGGAAGTCGAGCGGATGCAGCTTCACCACCAGCCGGGTTCCGGGATCCGCGTTGCGGGCGAAGGAGGCGATCACCTCCTCCGCCGCCTCAACCGTATCGCGGAAGGGCGAATGGGTGCGGATCTGGAAATCGGTGTCGAGCTGCAGCGGATGCAGGTAATAGCGCTGCCCGGCCAAGCCCGGCATCATCCGGTGCGCTTGGCGCTTCACCCATGGGGCTCGCAGGAACCGGCCGAGCCAGCCGGCATATTCGACCAGCGGATGGTCGAGCGCGTGGTGGCGGTAGTGCGGGAAGGCCGGCATCAGCGCGACCAGCCCGACCGTCCACAGCACGTCCCACACCGCCCGGTGCAGGAAATAGGACGGCACCGGCGCCGCCGGCGGCGACGGCTCGGCAGCCCGCGCCAGCGCCTGGAACATCGCCGGGCTGCGCGGCAAGTCGGAGTGGCCGTTCACGCCCCAGGCCTCGCAGGTGACCCAACCGGGGCGCAGATAGCCTTCCTCGAACAGGTGCAGCTTGAGGCCGCGGCGTCGGGCCAGATCGACCGCCACTGCATGGTGCGGCCGGCAGTCGCCGAACAGCACCAGGTCGGTGACGCCCTCGTGGTCGAGGATGCCGGCAACGAAGCCGCGCCAATCCTCGAACCGGCCGCGGAAGGCGATGGCCGGCCGGCGCCAGAACACCACGTCGCCGCCGCAGATGTTGATCTTGACGACGCGGGCACCCTCGGCCTCCAGCGCCGTCGCCAGGCGCCGCTGGAACGGCGTCGCGGCGCCCTGCAGGACCAGCACCACGCGCTGGCGCCCCCTGCTGGACGGCGCCGGAATCGCCCGCGCCGCAGCCGGCAGGGGGGAAGCCGGCTGCGGCGGGACGGGCCGCGGCGAGGCCAGCCCACCGGCCAGCCGCGCCGCAGCGGCGAACGGGCGCTGGGGTCGCCCGTTCATCTCACCGCCTCAGAACGGGATGCGGGCGTAGACGTCGCCCGATACCGGCCACACCGCGTCGTCGAACGACACACCCTGCGCCACCGGGAAGGCCTCGAACAGGGCGCGGCCATCATAGCGCAGCGGCTGCCAGGTCTCGTCGATCCAGGTGATTACGTCCTCCCACGGCGTCTCCAGGCTGCGATCGCGGCAGAAGGCGATGACGCCCGGCTTGCCGACGCCGGAGTAGAAGTCGCGGATGCGGTGGTCGATCCGGTTCTCCGGGTCGTCGACGTCGAGCAGCAGCCGGCCGCCCTCATAGGTGCCGAACCAACCGCAGGGCACGCCGTAGGTCTCGGCGATCACCATGCCGTGCAGGCTGGTCGAGATGATGCGCTTGCACGACACGATCTCCTCCACCTTGGCGGCGAAGGCGTCGACCTTCGGCGCGGTGTAGGTGTTGATCAGCCGGATCGAGCCCGCCAGGCTGGGCGGGATGTTGTAGCGCTTCAGCGCCTCCTTCACCCCCGATTGCGGGTCCATCGAGGACAGTTCGGAGATGTGCAGGATCACGCCGAGCTCATGCGTCTTCTTGACGTGCTTCATCGGCATGATGCGCGGCAGGAACCAGACCGGGTCGCCGAACACGTCGGGCACGGTGATGCCCTGGCCGCGCAGCACCGCCTGGGTCTTGCGGCCGCGCACGCCATGCACCACGAAATCGGTGTTCTGCGGCCGCATGTACTGCCGGATCGAGCGGTCGACCGGGTTCAGCGTCGCATCCATGCCGGTGCCCCAGAAGTGCAGCACACCGTTCTTCTGGGCATGGCCGATGGTGCCGACCGCGACCATCCGCTCCGACGCGTCGTCGAAAGCGGCGCGGCGCACCGGCAGGCCGGCGATGGCGGCGACCACCACGGCACTGAGCGCGTCGCCGAGATTGGCGTGCGGATGCTCGCTGGTGGTGGCGACCCAGGACAGCGGGATCGACAGCCGCTTGGCGTTGAAGCGCAGCAGCGTCTCCAGCCGGTCGCGCGACGCCGCCTCGGGCTTAGCCACCGCCGGGGCGGCAGCCGGGGTCGGCTCCGGCGCGCTCTCCAGCACGGGCTCCGGCGCCCGGGCGAGGGCGGAGGAGCCGGCGGTCATCGGCGCGGCGGAGGCAGCGGCAGGCTTGGCCGGGGCGGAGGGTGTCGAAGGGACGGTGGTCATGGCGGAAACAACCTTGAGAGCCGGGGCCGACTTGGCGGCCGGGACCGGAGCCGGGGCGGACGCCGCGGTTTCGGTCTTGGCCTCGCCGGCCCGGGCCAGGGCGACGCGCTTGCGGTCTTCCCGGCGCAGCTCGTCGACGGAATGCTGGAGCACGAGGCCGGTCAGCACCGGGTGGTCCCACACGGTCTTGCCAGCCGGCGCGACCAGCGGCTTGGCGTCGAGCGGGAAGGCGTTGATCAGCGAATCCTCATCGATCGACACCGGCTCCCACACATCGTCGATGGTGTCGAGCACGTCCTGCCAGTCGGTGACGATGCCGCGCGGCTGGCTGTAGCTCCAGATCTTGTCCTTGCCGATGCCGGTGTAGAGATCGACGATCCGCAGATCGGTCGTCCCCTCGGGCGTGAGCTCGGTGAGGGTCAGGCCGGCCTCGTTGCCCTGCGGCGAGAAGTACAGGCAGGGGATGCCGTAGCTTTCGGCGATCACCATGCCGTGCAGGCTGGTCGAGACGATGCGCTTGCAGGCCAGGATCTCATCGACCTTGTCCTTGAGGCCACCGATGCCGATCGGCGTCACCGTGCTGATCAGATGAACCCGATCGGCGAATTCGGCCGGCACCTCGAAGCGCTTGTAGTCGGCCCGTGGGTTCGCCTGGGCGAAGGAGCGGTCGGCCAGCTCCGACAGGTGCAGGATGACGCCGACATCCCACTTCTTCTCGACCTTCGGCTTGTAGAAGCGCGGCAGCAGCCAGACCGGGTCGCCATAGACGCCGCCCTTGGCCTTGCCGCCGAGCAGCCGGGCCGAGACCGGGCCGCGGCTGGCCGGGACGTGGAAGGTGGAATCGGGCGGCACGGTGAAAGGCAGCCGCTCCGGCATCGGCGCCGACGGATTCTTCCAGCCCGAGCAGCCAGTGCCCCAGAACCAGACTTCGCCGCCCTCGAACCCATGGCCGATGGTGCCGACCGCGCCCATGCGCACGGATTTCGACTTGGTCGGGACGCGGGCGATGTCCAGGCCGGACAGCAGCGCTACCATGACCGGGCTCAGCGCATCGCCGAAGTTCAGATAATCCATCTCCTTCGTCGAGCCGGCCCAGGAGAGCGGGATCTGTCCCGCGTCGCGCGTGGCCCGCAACAAGCTGTTCATTCTGCGCCTCGTCCAGTTCGATCAGGTCGATGTGTGGGTTCGGATCCGGGCTGCCGCATCAGGCCCGATCCGCCAGGGGCCGCCGCAGCAGCGCCGCCACGCGCTGCAGCGGCCCGGCCGCTGGCCGGGCCTCGGCGGCGGCAGGCCGGATCACCGTCTGCGGCCGGTGCTGCAACGGAATCTGTCGCAGCACCGGATGCTCGAACACAGTCTCGCCGCGCCGCGGCTGCAGCGGATTGAGGTCCAGCGGGAAGGCCTCGAGCAGCGGCTGCGTGTCGAATTCCGGCGGCACCCAGGCCTTGTCGATCGCCGCCATCAGCGCCGGCCAGTCGGTGCGCTCGCGGCGCGGCTGGCCGTAGATCGGCAGGCTGGTGCGGCCAAGGCCGCGATAGAGGTCGACGATGCGGAGGTCGAGCGTGCCGTCGGGGTCGAGCTCGGCCATGTGCAGGCCGCGCGGCGCCCGGGGCGAGAAGTACAGGCAGGGGATCCCGTAGCTTTCGGCGAAGACCATGCCGTGCAGGCTGGTCGACACGATCCGCTCGCATTCCAGGATCTCGTCCAGCCGGGCCCGCATGCCGTCCAGCCCGATCGGCGTCACTGTGTGGATCAGCCGGACGTCGCCGGCCAGCTCCGCCGGGATCTCGTAGCGGATGTGCTCCGCCTTCGGCCGCACCTCGAAAGAGCGATCCTGCAGATCGGCGAGATGGATGATGACGCCGAGCTTCCACTTCTTCTGCCGCGGCGCGGGATGGAAGCGCGGCAGCAGCCAGACCGGGTCGCCATAGACCGCCGGGCCGACCGCGTCCTCGCCGCCCAGGATCCGGCGCGACACCGGCCCGCGGGTGGCGGCGATGTGCAGACGCGTGCCGGGCAGCGGCGCCACCGGGACCCGCTGGTCGGCCGGGGCCGAGGGGTTGCGCCAGCGCGAGCTGCCGGTGCCCCAGACCACGACCTCGCCCTCCTTCAGGCTGTGGCCGATGGTGCCGACCGCGGCCATCCTGAGGCGCTTCGATTCATGGGCGATGTGCTCGACCGGCAGGCCCGCCAGCAGCGACACCATCACCGCGCTCAGGGCGTCGCCGAGATTGACGTAGTCCTGCTCGCGCGTCGCCGCCACCCAGGTCAGCGGCACGGTCTGCCGCTGCCTGACCGAGGCAGCCAAAGCGCGAATGGTCTCGTTGCCCGGCACGGCCATCAGGTGTCCATGATTCCAGTTTCGACCTAAAGGTTTTAAGCCGGAATCGTCGCCGCTGTCATGCATTTTGCGGTGCGAAATCGCAGTGCAAAGCAAAAATCTGCGCTCGGCAGGCCCAGAGATATCTTTCAGTTTGGGTTTAGAATCCGTTTTCAGATCAACATGATGTGCCGAGCAAACCTGAAATCGGCTTTTCTGGGGGACCGGGCGGTGCATCCCGCCTCATTTCCGCTGAAGCAAAACCTTCGAAAGCTTCCCATGCGACATCCGGCCGCTTCGCCGCAGCGACGGTTTCGCCCATGCTGGTCGAGGGGGAGCCGAGTTCCGACACGCAATCATGAGGCAGTGCATGCAGCTCCGTTTCCTGGTGCTCCCCGCCGCCCTGGCGCTGGCGGCCGGCTTGGCGACCGCGCCGCCGGCCCGGGCGCAGGCCCAGTCCGACAAGCTGGAAGACTTCATGATCATGGATGTCTGCGTCGACCAGCATGACCGGATCGACCCGGCGCTGGTGCCGGGTGACCGCGACTGCACCCGGCGCCGCAACATCCGCGCCGGCGAGGCCGTGCCCTATCACCTGCACAACTTCCCCAGCCCTGGCGCCCCCTGCCCGCAGCGGCTGGGCACGGTGTCGAAGGACAACATCCCGATCGAGAAGCGCGGCGTCACCCGCATCGTCAGCTTCTACGACCGCGGCGTCGACCACAACTGCCCGGACGCCAAGCCGGACGAGCCCAGCTTCGGCAAGCTCGACACCGGCCGCGAAGGCGGCTCGGTGCAATGGGTCGACGAACGCTGGGGCTACATCATGGGCAGTTGGAGCCCGGTCGCGCTGTCGTACTGGCTGACCCCGTCCTGCGAGGGCGCGCCCGACACCTCCGGCCGGTTCCGCTACGGCTGGGTGATCGGCCCGGCGACGCTGCCGCCGGAGGGCCAGGGCGGCTTCTCGACGTTCCAGAGCAAGCTGGTCACCGCCAAGGACGGCGGCGAGCCCGAGGCCGGCTGCCCGAAGCGCTTCGCCAAGCCCTTCACGCTGTGGATGCGCGACCGCTTCGACTACAAGGACGGCAAGACGCTCGACAGCCTGATCTCGCTGCGCTTCTCCAGCTCCAGCAAGGACGGCAAGGGGCCGGGGCCGGCGACCCAGGTCGAGATCACATACTGGACCAAGGAGTTCGGCCTGACCCGCTGGGAGAAATGGGCCCGCGCCGACTGGGTGCATCCGCGCAGCCGCCAGGCCGCTGCGACCCTGGGCAAGACCCTGTTCGAGCGCGACACCTGCAGCCCACCCTACAGCTTCCGCAGCAGCCCGGTGCCGGGGCTGACGATCAGCGACAGCGGCAGCAAGGACGATTACAGCCGGACCCTGACGCAGGGGGACGAGTCCCACGACTGGCACATGTCGCTGTGCAGCGACTACACCAACATCGTCAAGGATCCGGCCGGCGGCCTGATCCCGCCCTGGGGCCAGGCGCTGAGCAACATGTTCTGGGTGGAATAGGAGTCGCGGCAGGGATTCCGGCGTCCGGAGCGCGATTGCTATCGCGCTCCAACTCATTGGTATAGAGCCGGATTCAGATTTGAGATGAAGCGCAAGGCGCTTCCATCTCAAATCATCCGGCTCTAGCGTCGGAAGCCGTCGGGCCGTGGCCCTTCGGAGCGGCGGTCGGGAACCGGCTTGACCCGGTCGTGCGCCAGCCCGGCCGCGGCCCCGCGGCGATGCCGGCGGCGCGCCCGCCCGGCCTCGACCCGCCGGGTCTCCTCCTGCAGCCGCAGCACCGTCGGACCGCCGCCCTCCGACGCCGGCGCCAGCCGCCGGCGCCAGGCC
>NZ_JBFRCU010000123.1:0-17750 GCF_052113205.1 Inquilinus sp. YAF38
GGCCTGGCCCGGCGCGCCGGACCGGACGCCGGCCGGTACGGTCGGCGCGTCCGGGTCGGCCAGCGGCTCGCGCAGGGTCAGAGGCACCGACGGATCGGTCGTCCGCGGCAGGCCCGGCGCCGTGCTCTGGCGCAGGACGGCGGCGTCCGGCACCCTTGGCCGCATCGCGATGTTCATCGCGGTTCCGGGCACGGCGCCGAGGCTCGCCGCGATGATCTCGCCCTTGTTCATGTGCCGGCCCTCGGTCGCCAGCGCCGTCAGCTCGGCGCCGCCGAGATTGACTGCAAGGTCGTTGCCGAACTGGGCGGTCAGGCCCGGGATGGAGAGGCGCTGGCCGGCCGGGGCGGGGGAGCCGGAGCCGGTCCGGCCGGTCCCGGACGTCCCTGTCGCCGCGCCCGAGGTCGTCGTGCTCACCACGTCATCCGCTGTTCCGGCCGCGGCGGTCGTGCCGGTCGCGGCGGTGCTGGTCGCGCTGCTGCCCGCGGTGACCAGGTCGTCGGCCATCGTCGCGGCGGCGGTCGCACGGGTGGCACCAGTGCCTGTCCCGGCGGTGGCGATGTCGTCGGCCAGCCCACCGGAGGCGAGGTCGTCGGCCAGTCCGCCGGAGGCGAGGTCGTCGACCGTGCCGGCGGCGGTGCGGCCGGCGGCGGACGTGGCCGCCGGAACCGCATCATCGGCTGCCGCCACGGCCGGAATGACCCGGTGGATCGGAATGGTCCCGGCGAAGAAACCGGCAACCGGCGCGACACCCAGGTTGATGCCTTCGCGAGCCAGCGCCTGCAGCACCTGATCGCCGCCCTCGGCAGTGAACAGCTTGTCATCGAAGGCCAGCCGCGTGGCTTCGGAGGTGATCTGGCCCGTGCCGTTGATCACCTGCCCGAACGTCCCGCCGGTGCCGGAGGCGATGCCCTGCTGCAGGAGGACAGGCAGCGAGGAGCTGGTGAGCCGCGTGCCGATGGCGGTGGAGATCTTGATGCCGCCCGCGGTGGCGCCCCCGGTGGCGACCGACGATACGGCATCGATCGTCGTGTCCTTGAGCGTCGATTTGAGATGATCGCCGCTGACGCCGAAACCGTCACCGCCGCCGCCGAGCGCGTCGATGCCGAGGCCGATAAGAGAGCTGTGGCCGTCGCCGTACA
This sequence comes from Inquilinus sp. YAF38, assembly GCF_052113205.1. Taxonomy (NCBI): domain Bacteria; kingdom Pseudomonadati; phylum Pseudomonadota; class Alphaproteobacteria; order Rhodospirillales; family Rhodospirillaceae; genus Inquilinus; species Inquilinus sp. YAF38. Next base: position 1,140 of record NZ_JBFRCU010000123.1, read on the forward strand.
TGTCCTTGCCGTTGAGGGTGGACCTGATGTCGCCGGCGGCGTCGATCCCTTCATAGGCGGCGAAGGCCGCGCCCGTACCGATGGCGGCCCCCACCGCCATGCCGGCGCCGAAGCCGATCGCGGGGTTCATGCTGATCGCGGTTGCCGCGAGCCCGACCGTGGTGGCCACCACCACGCGGCCGACCTCGTCGATCGTGTTCCAGGTTTCCTCGCTGTCCTGGAAGTCCTCGGCGTAGCGCTGGAACTCGGAATCATAGTCGCCCAGCGCCGCCTTGATCTCGACGGAATAGGCCTGCTGCGACATCGGAGTGGTCTTGTCCTTCCGGCGCAGGTCGTTCAGCTTGTCGAGCCTGCCCTGGAGGAAGTTCTCGAAGTCGTCGCCCGCCCCGCCGCCGGTGACGAAGTCCCAGCCTTCGTGCAGCAGGCTGTGGTCGTCGACCGTGCTCCTGACCTTCTTCAGCGTGCCTTCGATCTGATCGATCGTCTTGCCGAGCTGCTCGCGGCGCATCTCGGTGTCGATGTCGGTCAGCGCCTCGCGGCTGGCCTGCGCCAGCCGGTCCGTGCCGGCGGCCCAGCCGTTGATCAGCTGCAGCCTGGCCTGGTCCTCGGGCTTCAGGTTCAGCTTGCCCGAACCATCGGTCTTGTCTTTGACCGTGGCGCGCAGTTCGTCCGCAAGCGCGGTGCGCACCGCGTCCCAGTTGGCGCCGCTCGCCTTGCGGTCCGGCGCCGCGGTCTGATCGTAGCGGGCCGCTGCGGTGATCAGCGTGGCGGTTTCGGCGCGGATCGGAAGCGCCGCTGCCGGCGGTGCGGTGCGGGCGCGCTGCACCGCGTCGGCGAAGGCAATCCCGCCCGACGCGGATCTTCTGCCGAACCGGGACGGAGCGGTGCCAAGCGAATCGATGCGGGGTGACATGAAACGATCCTGTCCGCGAACAAGGGCCGGACCGGGGCAGAGCCGCCGGAGAGACCGGCTCAGCCCTGTTCGACGCCTTCGGTGAAGGTGCCGACGCCCTCCCGCGAGATCCCGAGCTTCTCCGCCACCGCCAGGATGCCGGTGTCGATCCCGATGTCGAGGCTGACGCCGCTGCCGGTCGGATCCTGCAGGGCCTCAATAACTCTGGACGTCCCGCGGAACGTCCTTGCTGATGGGAAGCTGGTCGCGCGGGATGCCAAGCTTCTTCCCCACTCCCCAGATGTCGTAGTCGATTTGCGTGTCGATGTTCTTGTCGCCGGCCGTCCAGTTTCTCTCGGCCAGTGGCTTCAGGGCGTTCGTCTGCAGGTCCTTGTTGTCCCCAGCGACCCTGTGGACATAGGCACTGATGATCTGCTGCCGATAGGGGCCATTGTTCTTGTCGTCGAAGGACTGCGGCAGAAGCTTTGTCACGGCATCGAGCGGATCTTTGGCGCTGTTGACGTAGTCGTTGATCCACTGGCTGCGGGTCTTGTCATCCGGCGCAGTCTTCAGGCTGGCCGCGAACTTCTCGGGCGACGAGGTGTCGGGCTGGGCGGGCGCGTCCGAAGCCGGCTTCTCCGACGGGACCGGGAGCATGACGAAATCCGGGGTCAGGTCCCCCTCATGATAGGTCTGGATCAGATCCGGGTTGGCGATCTGGTCGTTCAGCGCCACCACGCTCGCATTGATATCCTGGGGCGCGATGCCGGCCTCCGTGGCCATGCGCCACTGCGAATCGCCGGCCTCGGGCACCGCCACGGTGCCCTTGCTGAGCAGATCCTGGGCATCCTTGAGGCCATGCTGCGTGGCCAGGCCGTTCAGCGTCTGCTGCCATTGCTGCTGCTGGGCCGCGGACACCTCGTGGGCCTTGCCGTCCTTTCCCACCAGCGCGAACTTGTTGTCCTTAAAGGTCACGGTGAGCGACATCGACACCTCCACACACTGGGCGCCCCAACAGGCAGGCTCTGGCCTGCTCGGCGTCGGCCGATGAGGGCCGCACGTTGTTTTTTCGGCCTAGGCCAGGACAGAATTCCGGATTTGCCCCCAGAATGTCTACAGCAACCCCGGATGAAGGGGAATGTTCCGTAACGTTTATGGCCGTTCGGTGGCAGCAAGGCGCTGTTCTCGTTCCGCAAGTCCCGGGCGTGTAGAGGTCCGGTCCTTGCCGTCTTCGGTTCGAGCAGGCGGATCTGTTCCGGCCGGCTGCGTCGCGGGTTCGGAGTATCCAACCCATCGTTGCATCGATACATCCTTTCAGCCGGACCGATTGGATCAAGGGCGACATTAATGCTTCGATAGGATTAAGAGGACTACCCTCATGTCCAAGTTGTGAACTCATGAAATCTGGGCGTGAGCGCTCCGCAACCGTAACCAGATGGTCGATCATCCTCCGGCTTTTATGCAGACTGTTGCGGCCGATCTTAGAAAAAGGATTAAATCGCGACAAAGACATTTAATTGCGGAATAATACATGAAATCGTAGATTGAATTTTGATTCTCCTCGCCATCAGCGGCGACGGAGATCGAATGGAGGGAACCTCTATGCTCAAGCGAGTCCTTGCCGAGGCGTTGGGGACGTTTTGGCTCGTCCTCGGCGGTTGCGGCACTGCGGTCCTGGCCGGATCGCATGTCGGGTTCGGCGGCGTCGCCGCAGCCTTCGGCCTCACCGTATTGACCGGCGCCTTCGCCCTGGGCCGGATCTCCGGCGGTCACTTCAATCCTGCGGTCACGGTGGGGCTGTGGGCCGCGGGGAAGACCGGTTCGGGCGACGTCGTGCCCTATGTCGTGGCCCAGGTGGTCGGCGCGATCATCGCGGCCTGGGTCATCTTCATCATCGCCTCCGGCAATCCCGCCTTCGACATCACCAAGGGTTTCGCCCTGAACGGCTACGGCGCCGGGTCGCCGGACGGCTACGGCCTGACGGCAGCCCTGGTCACCGAGGTCGTGCTGACGGCGGTGTTCCTCGTCGTCATCGTCGGCGTCGTCAGCAGCCCGGCGACCGCGCCCTTCGCGCCGATCGCGATCGGCCTGGCGCTGACGCTGATCCATCTGATCTCGATCCCGGTCACCAACACCTCGGTCAACCCGGCACGCAGCACCGGCGTGGCGGTGATCGCCCAGGGCCTGGCGCTGGGGCAGCTCTGGCTGTTCTGGGTCGCGCCGATCGTCGGCGGCTTGATCGGCGGCCTGGTCGGCCGCTTCCTGACCCAGCCCGAAGCCGCGATCGGCGTGGCCCCGACCATCCCGGGCGCTCCGGCGGAGTAAGCCGAAGCTGGACTGACGCTCCGCCGGAGCGTCAGTCCAGCGCTTTCTCCATGAACAAGCTCAGCGGGTCGGGCCCGTAGCCGCCGAACGGGCCGCAGTCGCGGTAGCCGAAGCGGCGGTACAGGCCGATCGCCTCCGGCTGGTGGATGCCGGTCTCCAGCTGGATGAGCCGGACGCCGAGGCCGCGGGCCTCGTCCTCGATCCGGGCCAGCAGGTCGCGGCCGACCTTCAGCCCGCGGGTCGCGGGATCGACGAACATCCGCTTCAGCTCGGCTTGGCCGTTGCCGCTGACCCGCAGCGCGCCGCAGCCGACCACCCGGCCCTCGCGCCGGGCCACGAAGAACCGCATCTCCGGCTGCTCCAGCGAGGCGATATCGAGCATGTGGTTGCTCTCGGCCGGATACAGGCTGGCCATCAGGGCGTCCGATTGCCGGATCAGGTCCAGCACCGCATCCTGGCGCGGCGGCTCCGGGGCGATGAGGGTGGCGGTCACTATGGCAAGCCTCGGTCGTTTCGCCTCGACTATAACCGGCGACGGCGACGCGCGAAGGGCTTTCCTCTTGCCCGGCCCCGGGCAGCTATGTTCTCGTATCGTTCATGGCCGACTCCACTCCGCTCACCATCGCCAACCCCGACGCCCGGCGCCTGTTCCTCGATCTGCACGGCCTGTCCGATTCGCCGCTCGGCCGGCTGACGGCGGAGGGCTGCCAGGCGGTGGTGGACCGCATCGGCTTCGTCCAGGTCGACAGCATCAACACGGTCGAGCGGGCGCATCACATGATCCTGTTCGCCCGCCGCCACGGCTATGCCCAGACCCAGCTGCCGCGGCTGGTGGAGAAGACCCGCGGCCTGTTCGAGGGCTGGACCCACGATGCCTCGCTGATCCCCACCCGGTTCTTCCCCTATTGGTCGCGGCGCTTCGCCGATGTGCAGGCGCGCGCCGCCACCAGCCGCTGGTGGACCGAGGCCGGGCCGGATTTCCCGAAGGTGCTGCAGCAGGTGCGCGAGCGGGTGGCGACGGAAGGGCCGCTCTTGACCCGCAGCTTCGAGGAGGAGCGGCAGCGCCCCTCCGGCGGCTGGTGGGACTGGACGCCGTCGAAGATGGCGCTGGAGTTCCTGTGGCGCACCGGCGTGCTGGCGGTGGCGCGGCGCGAAGGCTTCCAGAAGGTCTACGACCTGACCGAGCGGGTGATCCCGGAGCCGCATCGCGGCCCGGCGCCGGATCCCGAAGCGGTGGTCGACTGGGCGTGCCGCTCGGCGCTGGAGCGGCTGGGCATGGCCCGGCCGGGCGAGATCGCCGGCTTCTGGGACCTGATCACCATCCGCGAGGCGGAGCAGTGGTGCGACCGGCTGACCCGGCGCGGCGATCTCCGCGTCGTCCATGTCCAGGGTGCCGACGGCAAGACCACGTCGGCCTTCGCCTTCGCCGACATCGAGGACCGGCTGGCCAAGGCCGCGCCGGCGCCGGATGTGCTGCGGGTGCTGTCGCCCTTCGACCCGGTGATCCGCAACCGCCAGCGGCTGGAGCGGCTGTTCGGCTTCGACTACCGCTTCGAAGCCTTCGTGCCGGAGGCGAAGCGCCGCTGGGGCTACTACGTCTTCCCGATCCTGGAGGGCGACCGCCTGGTCGGCCGGATCGACATGCGGGCCAGGCGCGACAGCGGCGACCTTGCCGTCGCCGGGCTGTGGTGGGAGCCGAAGGTGCGGTCCAGCAAGGCGCGGCAGCGCCGGCTGGAGACGCAACTGGACCGCATCCGCCGCTTCGCCGGGGTCGAGCGCGTGACCTGGCCGGAGGCCAAATCGTCGCTGTCATCCGCGAGTCATCAAAGGGTCGCAAAGCGCGGGGCATAAGGGCGCCGCGCGAGGGCCGGCGTTGCGATGCCGGCCCTCGCGCCCATATAAGGCCGCGCGGGCACGCCCGTCGGACCGATCGCGAAGTGGAAGAGAAGGACGGGGTATGGCGGGGGATCTGATCGTCGCCCATGCGCGGATCGTGACCGCGGAGGCCGTGCTGACCGGCAGTGTCGCCGTCGCCGGCGGGCGGATCGCCGATCTCGACCGCGATGAGGCCAGCCCGCCCGGCGCCGTCGATTTCGAGGGCGACTACCTGCTGCCCGGCCTGGTCGAACTGCACACCGACCATCTCGAGCGCCACTATACGCCGCGGCCCGGCGTGCGCTGGCCGGCGGTGACCGCGGTGATGGCGCATGACGCCCAGGTCGCCGCGGCCGGCATCACCACCGTGTTCGACGCGCTGGCGCTGGTCGGCGGCCGCAACGGCGAGGACCGGCTGGAGACGCTGCGGCCGATGGTCGACGGCATCCGCCAGGCCCAGTCCGGCGGCATGCTGCGGGCCGAGCATTTCCTGCATCTGCGCTGCGAGGTCACCGAGGCGCATGTGCTGCAGCTGTTCGAGCCGTTCCGCGACGACCCGCTGGTGCAGTTCATGTCGGTGATGGACCACGCCCCCGGCCACCGCCAGTTCTCCGACCTCGTCAAGTACCGCGAGATCTACAAGGGCATGCTCGGCATGACCGACGAGCAGATCGACGCCCAGACGGCCGAGCGGATCGCCGCCTCGCGCACTCATGGCATCACCAACCGCGACGCCCTGGCCGCGATCGGCCGCGGCCGCGGCCTGCCGATTGCCAGCCATGACGACGAGACCGTCGCCCATGTCGAGGAGGCGGCGGCGCTGGGCATGGTGGTGTCGGAGTTCCCGACCACACTGGCCGCCGCCCGCGCCGCGCGCCAGCATGGGCTGCAGATCCTGATGGGCGCGCCCAACCTGGTCCGCGGCGGCTCCCATTCCGGCAATGTCTCGGCCGGCGAGCTGGCGCGCGAGGGGCTGGTCGACATCCTGTCCTCGGACTATGTCCCGGTCAGCCTGCTGCACGGCGCCTTCACCCTGGCCGAGGGCGGCATCGCCCTGCCGCAGGCGCTGGCGACGGTCACGATCAACCCGGCCCGCGCCGCCGGCCTCGAGGATCGCGGCCGGATCGAGCCCGGGCTGCGCGCCGACCTGCTGCGCGTCCGGCTGGTCGACGGCGTGCCGGTGGTCCGCGCGGTGTGGCGCGAGGGCGAAAGAGTCGCATGACACCGGAGTAGCAGGCTGGGGCGAAGGGTCGGGTTATAAGGGCTGAATCGCCTGTTCGCGTTCCGGAGGCCAGCATGCGTCCGTTCCCGGTTCTGATGGCCTTTGGCCTGTTGCTCGCTTTCGGATCGGCTGCCGCGGCCCAGACGGCAGACCCGGCCGCACCTGCCACGGCCGCGCCCGACCCGTCCTCTCCCGACCCTGTGGTGCGCGGCGCCTACATCTTCGCCGCCGGCGGCTGCGCCGCCTGCCACACCGCGGCCGGGGATGCCGCCAAGCCGCTGGCCGGCGGCCGGGCCCTGAAGACGCCCTTCGGCACCTTCTACACCCCGAACCTCACCCCGGACCCCGACACCGGCATCGGCAAGTGGAGCGAGGCGGATTTCCGCCGGGCCCTGCGCCAGGGCGTGTCGCCGGCGGGCGAGGACTACTACCCGGCCTTCCCCTACACCTCCTATACCGGCATCACCGACCGCGACCTGTCCGACCTGTGGGCCTATCTGCGCAGCGTCCCGCCGGTGCAGCAGCCGAACAAGCCACATGAGCTGGGCTGGCCTTATTCCTGGCGCATGCTGCTGCCGGGCTGGCGCCTGCTGAACTTCGCCGAGGGGCCGTTCCTGGTGCCGGCCGGGCAATCCGCCGAGTGGTATCGCGGCGCCTATCTGGTCCGCGTGCTCGGCCATTGCGGCGAATGCCACACGCCGCGCGACATGCTGGGCGGGCTGAACTGGTACAGCCCCTTCACCGGCAACCCCGAGGCGCCGGAAGGCACGGGCAAGATCCCGAACATCACCCCGGACCCGGAGCACGGCATCGGCGAGTGGAGCGACAAGGACATCGCCTATTACCTGGAGACCGGCGCCACCCCCGACGGCGACTTCGCCGGCGGCGCCATGGTCGAGGTGATCCGGAACGACACCAGCAAGCTGGTTCCCGCCGACCGCGAGGCGATCGCCACCTATCTCAAGAGCCTGAAGCCGCTGCCGTGACGGCCAAGCGGAGCGGCGAACTCATGTTGCAGGCGACACATATGTGCTTTCATGTGACAAATCATGAAAGAAAATTGTCATCCTCGGGCTTGACCCGAGGATCCAGGGGCCGCGAGAGCGGCTCTCGGTGCCCCCTGGATTGCCCGGTCAAGCCGGGCAATGACAGAAAAGGGGAGGAACGCTGTGGTCTCTGAAACTTGGATTCGGAGCCCTTGACGGCCAAGCGGAGCGATGGTTTCGGTCCGGAAAATCACTTATAGTGTCGCGATTCGCGCAATTTTAGGAACATTTCCGCTGTATTGAGCGGCGCCGCCATTTCCATCCGGCGCCTTCCGCCTTCACCCGCGACATGCCGCCCTGGCAGCGAGCACGGCCGAGACCGTTCCGCTGTGCCCATGGCGTGCCGCCCTGCATTCGATCGGAGAGCGATACCGTGACCACCTACACCGGCACCGTTGATCCCGACTACATCTATGGCCTTGGCGATTCCGTCGTGGTGCCGCCGGGCGCCAACGCCGTGCAGCTCGACCTGTCGGGCGACGACACGCTGAGCGGGGTCGGCGGTGACGACTTCGTCCTGGCCGGCGCCGGCCAGGATGTCGTCGATGGCGGCGACGGCGCCGATCAGCTCGACGGCGGCACCGGAGACGACCTGCTGCGCGGCGGCCTCGGGCCGGATGCGCTGACCGGCGGCGACGGCGTCGACACGGCCGACTACAGCACCAGCGGCAAGTCGGTGACGGTGGATCTCTATCTGGGCACCGGTTCGGCCGGCGATGCCGAGGGCGACACCCTGGCCGGGATCGAGAACGTCACCGGCAGCGCCGGCGACGACACCCTCTACGGCGATACCGCCGACAACCAGCTGTCCGGGCAGGCCGGGGACGACCTGCTGGTCGGTGACGAGGGTGCCGACACGCTGACCGGCGGCGACGGCGACGACATGCTCGCGGGGGATTTCGAGCCGGGCTCCGGCAGCTGTGGCTGCGGCGACGGGCCCGACCTGCTGCAGGGCGGCGCCGGTGACGACACCCTCTATGGCGGCGGCGACGCCGACCGGCTGGAGGGCGGTGCCGGCAACGACCTGATCGGCTACATGGACGGGGCGGAGTACGTCGCCGGCGAGGTCATCGACGGCGGCGACGGCTACGACATCATCGCCTTCACCCCGCTGCCGGGATCGGACACGCTGCTGGTGCTGCAGGGCGCCGCGTTGAGCGGCATCGAGGAGATCGACCTCGGCTTCCCGGGCGGTCCGATCGGCCTGCCGGCGCATCTGATGGTGATCGGCGGGCTGTCCAACCTGCTGATCGTCGGCAGCGACGACCGCAACGTGGTCACCGCCGGCGACGGCAACGACACGGTCAACGGCCTGGGCGGCGCCGATGTCCTGTTCGGCGGCCTCGGCAATGACAGGCTCGACGGCGGCGCCGCGGCGGACCAGCTCGACGGCGGTGCCGGCGACGACGTGCTGATCGGGGGCGCCGGCGCCGATGCCCTGGCCGGCGGCGCCGGGATCGACACCGCCCTCTATGCCTCGACCGGCGCGGTGGCGATCGACCTGCTGGCGCACACCGCCTCGGGCGGCGACGCCACCGGCGACACGCTGACCGGGATCGAGAACGTCTACGGCACGAGCCTCGCCGACACCCTGGGCGGCGACGACGGCCGCAACATCCTCGCCGGCCGGTCCGGCGACGACGTTCTGGCCGGGCGCGGCGGCGACGATTCGCTCTCCGGCGAGGGCGGCAATGACAGCCTCGACGGCGGCGACGGTGCCGACCGGCTGGTCGGCGGCGACGGCGTGGACACCATCCATGGCGGCGCCGGCAATGATTCGGTCGATGCCGGCACCGGTGACGACAAGGTCTTCGGCGAGGCTGGTCACGACAGCCTTCTGGGCGGCGCCGGCGCTGACGAGATCGACGGCGGCGACGGCAACGACACGATCGAAGGGGGCGCCGGGTCCGACACCATCGTCGGCGGCGCCGGCATCGACACGGCCAGCTATGCCGGCTCGGCCGCCGCGGTGGCGGTCGACCTGGCGACCGGCGCCAATTCGGGTGGCGACGCCGCGGGCGATTCGCTGGCCGGCATCGAACAGGTGATCGGATCGGCCCAGTCCGACGCGCTGAGCGGCGACGCCAACGCCAACACGCTCTGGGGCATGGCCGGCGACGACGTGCTCACCGGCGGCGGCTGGGGCGATGCGCTGAAGGGCGGGGCCGGCAACGACCGCTTCGTCTACACGGCGCTGTCCGACAGCGCCGCGTCGGGCCTCGGCAAGGATGTCATCGCCGACTTCTCGACCGGGGACAAGATCGACCTGTCGGCGATCGGCATCGATTTCAGCATCGGCACCGGCGGCTTCACCGGCCATGCGGGCGAGATCCGCATCGTCACCGCCGGGTCGATCCAGGTGGTCTATGCCGACGGCAACGGCGACAAGGTGGCGGATTTCGCCATCAACGTCATCTCCGACCACACCCTCACCGTGGCGGACTTCGTGCTGTAGGGGGCGATCACCCCCGTGCGCTCCTGCGCCGACTTCGTCTAGTGTAGGGCCGTCGCCCCCAGGCGGCGGCCCCCCGGGGCGAAGAAACAGGGACGGCGATGGTGATCGAGCTGCAGATGAACGAGCCGGCGCCCGAGGCGACGCTCGCCAACTGGCGCCAGGCGCCCTACAGCCGCTGGGGCTTCCGCAACGTCCGCCGGCTGGTGCCGGTGGCCGAGATTTCCCGCGGCGACTTCGCCGCCTGCCTGAAGCCCGGGCCGGCGCTGGATCTGGACCGCATCGCGGTGCCGGGGCAGGGCGGGTCGGTGGCCCGGCTGATGGCCGACAGCGACACCGACGGCATCCTGGTGCTGCATCGCGGCGCGATGGTGGCCGAGCACTACGCCCCCGGGATGGACCCGAAGACGCAGCACATCGTCTTTTCGATCAGCAAGTCGATCACCGGCCTGATCGCCGGCATCCTGGTCGGTCGCGGCCAACTCGACCCCGCGGCGCCGGTGACGGCCTATGTGCCGGAGGCGGCGGGGTCGGCCTATGCCGGCGCCACCGTCCGCCATGTGCTGGACATGACGGTCGGCATCCGCTTCGTCGAGGATTATGTCGACCCGGCCGGCGACGTCGCCCGCTACCGCGTCGCCATGGGCTGGAACCCGCCCAGCGAGGTGGCGCGGGACAACGACCTGCACGGCTTCATCGCCCGCCTGCCGGCCGACGGCAGCAGGCACGGCGAGACCTTCCACTACGTCTCGCCCAACTCCGACATGCTGGGCGGGATCTGTGAGCGCGCCTCGGGCATGCGCTTCGCCGCGCTGATGTCCGAGCTGCTGTGGCGGCCGATGTGGGCGGAGGCGGACGGCTATGTCACGCTCGACCGGCTGGGCGCGCCGCGCACCGCCGGCGGCATCGGCATGACCCTGCGCGACCTGGCCCGGATCGGCGAGCTGATGCGGCGGGACGGCCGCGTCGGCGGCATCCAGGTGGTGCCGAAGGCCTGGGTCGACGACATCCTCGACAACGGCGACCCGCAGGCCTGGGCGCGCGGCGACCTGGCGCAGCTGGCGCCGCAGGGGCGCTACCGCAGCCAATGGTATGTGCTGGGGCCGGGCCGCGACGTTGTCTGCGGCATCGGCATCCACGGCCAGTGGATCTATGTCGACCGCGCGGCGGAACTGGTCATCGCCAAGATGTCGTCGCAGCCCGCGGCCGTCGACGACGCGCTCGACCACCGGCTGCTGGCCGGCTTCCGGGCGATCGCGCAGGCTTTGGGGTAGGCAAGGAAGGACCCGAGGCCGGAAGCCTCGGGTCTCGTGCGGTCGGTGACCGTCAGCTCTTCTTCACCCGATAGGTCTCATGGCAGGCGCCACAGGCCTGGCCGACCGCGGGGAAGGCGGCCTTCACCTTGGCGGCGTTGCCTTCCTGGGCGGCGGCGTCCAGTGCCGCGATGGCGTCCTGGGCCCCCTTCACCTTGGTCTGGAAATCGGCCCAGTTGGTCCAGATCTCCGGCTTGGCCGCGCTCTTGCCGACGCCGACCGCGGTGCCTTCCGGGAACAGGGCCAGCAGGCCGGCGCTGGTCGCCTTCATCTTGCCGGTCGCCGCCTTGACGTCGTCGATCGTGCCCTGGTTGTCGCGCACGAAGCCGGTCAGGGTCTTGGCGCCGGCGCCGAAGGATTTCATCGCATCCTCGCGCTGGGCCACCACCTCCTCGGGCGTCGCGGCCCAGGCGATGGCGGCGCCGCAACTGACGATGGCGGCGGTGATGACGGCAAACTTCAACGAACGCATGGTGCCTCCCCTCGGGTGGGTGCCGGTCCGGCGGTGATGGGCGCGAGTATGCTGGAGGAATTATTGCGATCTCCAGCCCGTTTCCGCTCCGGGTTCCGGTTCGCTGCGACGTGTCGCAGGGTTACGCCAGCCATGCGCCACGCGCGTGGTTGACAGGGTGCGGGTCGGCCACTATGGTCCGCGCCTTGAATTCCGGCCCGCGAGCCCGTGCTCCCGGCGGCGCCGGCGCTGCCGCATGGGATATGGATCATGAAAGTCGCGAACTCGCTGAAGACCCTGAAGACCCGCCACCGCGCTTGCCGCGTCGTTCGCCGCAAGGGCCGTGTCTACGTCATCAACAAGGAGAACCCGCGCTTCAAGGCGCGCCAGGGCTGATTTCAGCCGCTCCTTGAGCCGATCGAAGGCCGCGTCCCCGGACGCGGCCTTTTGATTTGCGGCCTTTGGCTTTGGTGGCCGAGCTTGCCGGATCGGCCCGGCCTTCCTATCGTCCGCGGCGGAGGTCCCGCCGATGAAGATGCCAGTCCCCGATGCCGCCATCATGGCGCGCCGCGAGGAGATCGCCGCGGCGCTGCGCGCCATCGTGCCGGGTGAAGGCGTGATCACGGCGGAGAGCGAACGCCGCGCCTATGAATCGGACGGGCTGACCGCCTATCGCACCCTGCCGATGATCGTGGTGCTGCCGTCGACCACCGCGCAGGTCTCGGCGGTGCTGCGCAAATGCCACGAGCTGGGGGTGAAGGTGGTGCCGCGCGGGTCCGGCACCTCGCTGTCCGGCGGCGCCCTGCCGCTCGAGGACGGCGTGCTGCTCGGCCTCGGCAAGTTCAACAAGATGCTGGAGATCGATTTCGACAACCGCTGCGCCCGGGTGCAGCCGGGGGTCACCAATCTCGGCATCACCAACGCCGTCGCCCATGCCGGCTTCTATTACGCGCCCGACCCGTCCAGCCAGATCGCCTGCTCGATCGGCGGCAATGTCGCGGAGAACTCCGGCGGCGTGCACTGCCTGAAATACGGGCTGACCACCAACAATGTGCTGGGGCTGGAGGTGGTGCTGATCGATGGCACCGTGCTGCGCCTTGGCGGCAAGCACCTCGATTCGCCGGGCTACGACCTGCTCGGCGTCCTCACCGGCTCGGAAGGGCTGCTGGCCGTGGTCACCGAGGTCACGGTGCGGCTGCTGCGCCGGCCGGCCACCCAGCGCGCCGTGCTGATGGGCTTCCCGTCATCGGAGGCCGGCGGCGACTGCGTCGCCCGCATCATCGGCGCCGGCATCATCCCCGGCGGGCTGGAGATGATGGACAAGCCGGCGATCCATGCGGCCGAGGCCTTCGTCCATGCCGGCTACCCCCTGGATGTCGAGGCGCTGCTGATCTGCGAGCTGGACGGGCCGGAGGCCGAGGTCGACCACCTGATCGAGCGGGTCGAATCGATCGGCCGCGACTGCGGTGCCACGATCTGCGTGGTCAGCCGCAGCGAGGAGGAGCGGCTGCGCTTCTGGGCCGGGCGCAAGGCCGCCTTCCCGGCGGTCGGTCGGATCAGCCCCGACTATTACTGCATGGACGGCACCATCCCGCGGAAGCGCCTGCCCGAGGTGCTGGCCCGGATGCAGGAGATGTCGCGCCGCCACGGGCTGCGCGTCGCCAATGTCTTCCATGCCGGCGACGGCAACCTGCACCCGCTGATCCTGTACGACGCCAATGTGCCGGGCGAGCTGGAGAAGGCGGAGGAGTTCGGGTCGGACATCCTGCGGCTGTGCGTCGAGGTCGGCGGCGTGCTGACCGGCGAGCACGGCGTCGGGGTCGAGAAGCGCGACCTGATGGAGGTGCAGTTCGGGCCGGAGGACCTGGCGCAGCAGCAGCGGCTGAAATGCGCCTTCGATCCGGACGGGCTGCTCAACCCCGGCAAGGTGTTCCCGACCCTGCACCGCTGCGCCGAGCTCGGCCGGGTGCACATCCACCACGGCGCCACGCGCTTCCCCGACCTGCCGCGCTTCTGATGGCAGGATCTGGTTCATTGATCCCTGTTTTCCTGTCATGCCCGGGCTTGACCCACGGGTGTCCGGTTAAGTTTTTTGGGGTGTGGATGAAGCCACTGATCTCAACTTTTATTGTCATTGCCGGGCTTGACCCGGCAATCCAGGGGCCACTGAGAGCGGTTCTGAAAGCCCCTGGATCCTCGGCTCAAGCCCGAGGATGACAATTAAAATGGAGCAGAGCTCAAGATTGACCGTCCGGTGCAACCGATGACCGAGACGCTGAAGCCCGAGACCGACGACCAGGTGCTCGAGATCGTCCGCTGGGCCCTGGCCGGCGAAGTGCCGCTGGAGCTGGCCGGCCGCGGCAGCAAGCGCGGTTTCGGCCGGCCGGTGCAGGCGGCGCATGCGCTCGACCTCTCCGGCCTCGCCGGGATCGAGGTCTACGAGCCGGAGGAGCTGGTGCTGACCGCCCGTCCCGGCACGCCGATGGCAGAGATCGAGGCGGCGCTGGCGGCAAGCGGCCAGGCCCTGGCCTTCGAGCCGCCGGATCTCGGCCCGCTCTATGGCGGCCCGGCCGATGCCGGCACGCTCGGCGGCGCCGTTGGCTGCAACCTGTCGGGGCCGCGGCGGCTGAAGGCCGGGGCGGCGCGGGATCATGTGCTGGGCATCGAGGCGGTGTCCGGCCGCGGCCAGGCCTTCAGATCCGGCGGACGGGTGGTCAAGAACGTCACCGGCTACGACCTGCCGAAGCTGCTGACCGGCGCCTTCGGTACTCTCGCCGCCATGACCCGGATCACGGTCAAGGTGCTGCCGGCGCCGGAGACGGTGCGCACCCTGGCCATCGCCGGGCTGGGCGACACGGCCGGCGTCGCCGTGCTGACCCGGGCGCTCACCAGCCCCTACGAGGTCTCGGGCGCATCCCATCTGCCGGCCGGCATTCTCGGTGACGAAGCGCGCAGCCTGGTGCGGATCGAGGGCTTCGGCCCGTCGGTCGACAGCCGGGTGGCGTCGCTGTCGCAGCTGCTGGGGGATGCCGGCCCGATCGCGGTGCTCGATCCCGGCGAATCGGTCGATCTGTGGCGCCGGGTCCGCGACGTCGCGCCGTTCGCCGGCGATGACGGCGCGGTGTGGCGGGTGTCGGTGGCGCCGACCGCAGGTCCCGGGATCGCCGCGGCCGCCGGCGGGGCGCACTACTTCGACTGGGGTGGCGGGCTGGTCTGGATCGCGGTCCCCGCGGACGGCGATGCGGGGGCGGCCGCGATCCGTGCGGCAGTCGCGGCCGCGGGCGGCGGCCATGCCACCCTGGTCCGGGCCCCGCCCGGGCTGCGCGCCGCACTGCCGGTGTTCGAGCCGCAGCCGCCGGCGCTGGCAGCGCTGGAGCGCCGCGTGCGTGACTCCTTCGATCCCAAGGGCATCCTGTCGCCGGGGCGGATGATCATTTGAGACAGATCGGAAACCTCGAGCCCGATCGCGCGTTATGAACACGCGCTTCTCTTGCACGGCGGAGGTTCCATGGAATTCCTGTGGATGCTGATCATCGGCTTCGTGGTCGGCCTGGTCGCGAAGTTCCTCATGCCGGGCCGGGACCCCGGCGGCTTCATCATCACGATCCTCTTGGGCATCGCCGGCTCCTTCGTCGGCGGCTGGCTGGGCCGTCAGCTCGGGATCGTGCCCGCGACCGGCTTCGGGCAATTCGCCCTCGCGGTCGTCGGCGCGATCGTGCTGCTGATCATCTATCGGATCATCGCCGGCCGCAGGGCGGCCTGACACCGGTGCGGCCCGGTGACGGGCCGCACCGTTCTCTTCATCGGACCGACTTCGCCAGATGCGCATAGGGCTCGCCGCGGCGCGGCTGCAGCGCCTGCGCCGCATCGGTATCGGCATGGGTGACCCGCAGCGCCGTCGGGACCCCGTCCGCCGCCAGCTCCACCGTCGCGAACACCACCTCGCCGCAGCTGCCGGGCCAGCCGATCGGCCGCAGCCCTGACACGGTGGCCGCCGCATAGGGCGAGCAGTCCGAGGCGACGTCGACGCTCGCCGCCGCCGGCTTGCCGCCGACGAAGCGCCAGACCGCGACCTGCTTTCCGGCCTGGTCGAACACCGCCGCCGGCTCGCCGAATCGGGCCTGCAACGGCGCCAGCGCCTCCTTGGCGCTGCGCGGCCCCCCGGCATCGAAGCGCACGGTCTCGGCCACTGAATACAGCCGGTTGCCCTGGGCCGGCGGGGTGAATTGCAGCAGCAGCGTGCCGTCGCCCGGCCGCGTCGCGGCGACCAGCCCGGTCCAGGGCGCCTCGCCCGGCCCGGCGAAGGTCACGGCCTGTCCGGTAAAGGCGGCGGCCTCCTGCGGCGTCTGCCCCAGGGCGATGTCCTGGGTCACCGGCCCTCCGGCCCAGGCCGTGCCGGACAGGCCCAGCAGGGCCAGGGGCAGGGCGAAGCATAACCGAACCATCGTCATCCTCCCGATCTTTGCCGCCAGCGTACTAACCGGCATGCCGGTTGACAATGCCGGGCGCCGCATCGGCCGGGTTCCCTTGGCGCCGGGCCGCAGGCCATAGGCAGTGCGGGAGATGCGGGCTAATGTCGGCGCAACGACGGAGGGTGCGGGTGCAAACTCATTTCTCGCTGGCGCAGCTGGCCGATCCGGACAATGCGGTGTCGGAGCAGATCCTGCGCAGCTGCGTGCATTGCGGCTTCTGCCTCGCCACCTGCCCGACCTATACGGTGCTGGGCGACGAGCTCGACAGCCCGCGCGGCCGGATCTACCAGATCAAGGTCATGTTGGAAGAAGGGGGGCTGGAGGGCGGCCGCCCGGCGCTGGCCAGCGTCGCCAAGCATCTCGACCGCTGCCTGTCCTGCCTGTCCTGCATGACCACCTGCCCGTCGGGCGTGCATTACATGCACCTCGTCGATCACGGCCGCGCGGTGGTGGAGAAGACCTATCGCCGGCCGCTGGCCGACCGCGCGCTCCGGGCGCTGCTGGCGACGGTGCTGCCGCGGCCGCGGCTGTTCCGGCTGGCGCTGGCCGGCGCGATCGCGGCC
>NZ_JBFRCU010000124.1:0-17278 GCF_052113205.1 Inquilinus sp. YAF38
GCGCCAAGCCGCAGCGCCGGCGCCCGCCGCCCCGGCGGAGGAGGCGCTGCGCCGGCGCTTGGCCGACGAGCAGGCGCGGTCCGCCCTGCTGGCCGAGCGGCTGGCGGCGCAGGACGAGGCCGTCGCCCGACTGACCGCGCGGGTGGAGCAGGCGGAGGAACACGCCGCGGCGCTGCAGGACGAGATCGCTGCGCTGGAGGCGGCGCTGGACGCGCCGGCGGTGGAGCCCGCCGAGGCGCCTGGGCCGGCGCCGGAGCTGGAGGGGCGGACGCTGCTCTATGTCGGCGGCCGGCCGAAGCAGATCGAGCAGCTGCGGGCCCTGACCGAACGGTACGGCGGCGTGCTGCTGAGCCATGACGGCGGCGTCGAAGACAACCCGACAATGCTGCCGGGCCTGGTCAGCCAGGCCGATGTCGCCTTCTTCCCGGTGGATTGCGTCAGCCACCACGCGGCCGGCCAGGTGAAGCGCCTGTGCCGTGAAGCCGAGAAGCCCTTCGTGCCGCTGCGCACCGCCAGCCTGGCCAGCTTCGCCGCCGCGGTCGGGGCGATGCCGGGCACGGTTCCGGCGGCGTAGTCACGTCGGTGCATTCGGGCAGGGCTGACGGGATGGGCAAGCGCCTTCGCGTCACCTCTCCGCCTGGCGGGTGAGGGTTGGTCCCGGCCTCGACAAACTCCCCTCACCCGGAGCCGCTTCGCGTCTCCGACCTCTCCCGTAAACGGGAGAGGCAACACCACCGTCTTGGYGCGATCGGATGACCCGATCCCGCCAAATCTCATCCACTCTAATCGAGATAGCCCTTGCCCTTGAGCCAGGCCTTGAGCCCCTGCTTGCTGTCCGGCTTCACCTCCTTGGCGAAGCCGTTCTCGTGCATCAGCGTCTTCTGCTTCGGGTCGTACCAGAGCGGGTCCTGGCTCGGCACCGAGCCGAGGCCGATCGGAGCGGTGACCTTTTTCGGCGGCGCCCACCAGCGGTCGCCCTCCCAGTGCATGTTGGTCGCCGAATCCTCGTAGCGTTTCGTCTCGCCGTTGTATTGGACGCCGGGATACTGCGAGAGATCGGCCTTGGTCGGGTCCGGCGGCAGCTCGAGATATTTGAGGTCGTCCTGGCTGTCCGGCAGCTTGCCGTCCTTGGCCGTCATGTCCTTGACGGTCTTGGCCACCTCCTCCGCCTGGTCCGGGGTCCAGCCGTTGAAGATCGCGCCCAGGCGGGCCCGCGTGTAGTCGAGATCGCTATAGGTGCCGGTCAGGACGTTGCCGGCGCTGCGGGTCAGCTCATCGCCGCCCATCAGGTGCTCGTCGCCCGGGAAGACCGTCTGCAGGATGCCGAGCAGGCCTTCGTCCAGCAGGTCGTTGTGGTCGGCCAGCACCTCCGCCACCTTGCGGTCCTTGACGTGGTACAGCACCTGGATCGCGTCGGCATCCGCCTTGTCGAAGGTGTGCGCGGCGTTGTAGGCGCTCCGCCCACCGACGATGCCGGCGCCCGCCACCTGCAGCACCGCCGCCACCCCACTGACCTTCAGCGGGCCGAGAGCGGTGATCAGCCGGCCGAGGGCCGTCTCGGCGATCGCGCCGTTCGACAGGGTTGCGCTGGCGGTGAGGGCGAACATCGCGTCGCTGACCGTGGCGGTGGCATAGCCGGCCGTCTTCACGAAGTCCTGCTTCGTGCCGGCCACGCCGAAGCCGTTCATGATGGCATTGCTCAGATCGGCCCCGACATAGAGCACGTCGACCCCGCCGCCGCGCAGTCCGTTCAGCGCGCCCAGGGACTTGCCCCAGAGCCACTTCTGTTTCGTCCCGAGATTGCTGCCGGCGACCCGGGCCTGGGCGCCCTTGAGCCGGGTCTCCAGGCTGCTCGGCGCGGTCGCGTCCTTCCCGGTCAAGATCTCCCGGGCGTTCGGCAGCAGCGCCGTCTGGGCGGCGTTGAGCATCATCATCGTGTGCGGCACGTAGTAGACGAGATCGGCCGGCGAACCGTCGAGCGCCCCGAGGTTGCGGCCGAACAGGATGGCGCTGCCGCCGCCGGAGAGGCGGGTGATGGCGTTGGTGCCGATGTTCAGCCGGTCGGCGCTCGCCATCTGCCGCCTTTCGGCGTCGGTCGGCTTCTCCCGCCCGGAGATGATGTCCTGGAGTCTCGTCTCTCCGATATCGGTCTTCAGGGTGTTGAGATACTTGGCGAAATTCGGATTGGGATCCTTCAAGGCGCCGCTGATGGATTTGTTCAGCACGTCGATCTCGGCGCGGCTGGCGACCGCGTCGCCGCGCAGGATGGCCATGAAACGGTTCTCCGCCATGGCCTGGTTGATGTCCTTGACGCCACCCTTCATCGTCTCGACCACCGCGAAGGTGGCGAGGGCGCGGGTCGCGCGCTGGACCCAGATCGTGCCGGCGGTCGCCGGGTCGGAGGTCGAGGCGTTGGCGTAGGGATCGGTCTTGGTCTTGGGCAGCTCCGGCAGGCCCTTCATCGCCTCCTGGATCGACTTCGACTTGGTCATCATGATCCCGGTGCCGAAGAGCATCGGCATCGGGGCGTCGTTGTCGAAGCCGTCGACCTTCTTCAGGTCGGTCTTGTACAGGCCGAGCGCGAGCTGGATGCTCTCCTGCCGCTCCCATTGCGGCAGCTTCTTCTCGCCCTCCTTGGTCAGGTCCTGGGCCTTCTGCTGGTTGTCCGGCGAGAGGTTGTCGATCGCCTCCATGTCCCGCGCCAGCTGGTCCGCCGCGGGGATCGGGTCGTCGCCCTTGATCCCGCCCCAGCCGGTGAGGCCGTGGTAGAGCTCGTTGTAGAGCTTGTTGATCTTGTCGTCCTGCTTGGTCGCGGCGCCGTCGAAATTCTCGATGCTGCGCCGCACCGCCCATTGGGCGTTCGAGTTCTGCGACAGATAGTCGTTGAAGCCGAGCTCGCCCTTCTGCTTGAGCTGCGCCTGCTTGTCGCTGCCGAGGACCGCCGTCCGGGCGGCGATGGCGGTCAGCAGCGACGTGCCCGAGCCTTCGGTATCCTCGCGGCTCATGAAGCTGAAGAACTGCTGCTCGTGCAGCAGGTTGATGTGATCCCCCTTCAGGTCGCCGTTCATCTTGTCGACGATGCGGGCGGCCACATGGTCGACGAAGGCCTTGCCGGCGCCGGCCTTGTCGCCGTCATTGTAGAGGATGGTCTGGCAGGAGGCGCCGAGGTCGATCAGGGCCTGCATCTGCTTCCGCCGGTCGTCGCCGGTGGATTGGGAACCGGCGATCGCGTCGATCGACTGGTCGACCATCCCCTGGACGCGCGGGTCGGACGCCAGCAAAGAGCCGCTGCCCGGCAGGGTGTCCTTGGTGTCCGTCGTCGCGCGCAGCTTGGCCAGGAAGGCCTTGGCCCCGTCGGTGCCGCCCTTGCCCCAGGCGGCCTGCAGCTCCCGCACCGGGCGCTCGACCCGCAGCTCCTGGATCGCCTGCTTCGTCCCTTCCGTGACGGCGGCGAGATACTGCTTCTCGTCGCCGCCGACATAGGCCTGGTAGATGCCCGCCCGCTTGGTGAGGGCGGTGATCTTCGCCGCGTCCGGCCCGTCCGTGCCATCGGCGAGGGCGACCAGCTGCCGCTTGGTCTCGGCGGTGACCGCGGCATAGTCGCCACGGTCACCCGCCTCGGCGATCTTGCCGAGCTGGTCGGTGGTCCGCCCGTCGGCCTTCCACGACCGTTCCTTGATCTCGCGGACCTGGTTGAGCGCGTCGAGGAAAACCGGGTCGTTCGGCGCGCGCTCGGCGATCGGGGCGACCAGGGGGCTGAACTCGCCACTGTCGAGCTTGCCGTTGCCGTTGGCATCACGACCGAAGCTGGGCGCGCCCTGACCCAGCGAGGCCTGGTCGACCTCCTGCGCGATCGCGACGACGAGGTCGTCCTTCGCCTTGTTCCGGTCGCCCTCGCTCGCCTTCGGATCGCTCGCGCCGGCAAGGGCCTTGCGCTGGCTGTCCAGCAGCCCGAGCCGGTCCGAATCGAGGACATAGACCTTGTCGCAGGCTTCCAGCCCTTGGTCGATGTCGGCGGGCGCGCCGGGCCGGTTGCCGAAGGCCTTCGGGTCGAGCTGCGGCGTGGCCGCCAGCTGGTCGTGCAGGGCCTTGTTGTCCTTCGGGTCAACGCCCTCCTGCGCGAAGATGCGGAACGGCCATACCCCTGGCTCGATCTTGCGCTCGGTGATTCCGGCCGGATCGCTGTTCCAGCGATAGACCGGCGGTGCCTCCGGCTGCTGCGCGGGGGGCGTGGCGGGCTTCTCGTCCTTGGCGCGCTGCACGGACAGATTGAACTGATCCGTATTCGGAGACCGCTGAGTGACGGCCGGGCTGCGCTGCTGTCCGACTCGAGACAGGGCATCCTTGAAGCTTACGCTCATGATCGCCTTCCCCCTCGTCTGTGAACCATTTTGAAATTGTTATGACACAGAGGGTACGGATGGGATTCTCATCCCGTCAACCGGAACCTAATCGACGGGGATCACTCGCCCAGCATCACCCGGTCGCTCTCGCGCGGCACCAGCTCCAGCGGCCACAGGTCCTGCACCAGCCCGCCATAGGCATCGGCGTGGCCTGGCATGCTGGCCAGCAGCGCTTCCGCCAGCTTCACCCCGAGGTCGTGCAGCGACAGGCGGAAGCAGGTCAGGGCCGGCGACAGGAAGCGACTCGCCGGGCTGTCGATCATGCCGCCGATGATGGCGATGTCCCGCCCGGGCCGCACCCCCGCCTCGTTCAGCCGGCGGTAGACGCCGACCGCCATCCGCTCATTCGCCACCAGCAGCGCCGTCGGCAGCGGCCCATGGCCCACCAGTTCCGCCGCCAGCCGGTAGCCGCCGGCCTCGGTCATCTCCTCGGTCCGCACCAGGGTCTCGTCGAAGCCGATGCCGTGCCGCGCCAGGGCCCGGCGATAACCGTCCAGGAGGATGTGGGCGTGCATCAGGTCGTGGCCGTTGTTGGCCAGGCCGATGCGGCGGTGGCCGAAGCCGACGAAGCGGTCGACCGCGACATCCGCCGCCTGCTCGAAGTTCAGGTCCAGCCAGGGATGGTCGCCGCCGGACAGGCTGCGGCCCAGCGCCGCGAAGGGGAAGCGGCGCCCGATCAAATAGTCCAGCCGCGGGTCGATCCGCCGGGTCCAGGGCAGCAGGATGCCGTCGGCCAGGCGCCGCTCCACCACCCGGCGCAGCTGCGCCTCCTGGTCGCCGTCCGGCGTGTTCAGCAGCACGATCAGGTCCAGCCCGTGCCGGCCCAACGCCTCCTGCACGCCGCTGAACAGCCCCATGAAGAAGGGCTCGCCGTACAGCTCGGCCCCGCTATAGGTCTGCAGCATGAAGCCGATCGCGTTGGTCGACCCCTGACGGAGGGCGCGACCGGACTGGTTCGGCGAATAGCCGAGCTCCGCCGCCGCCTCCAGCACCCGGCGCCTGGTCTCCGGATTGACGTCGCCGCGGCCGTTGAGGGCGCGGGAGACGGTCCCGATCGAGATGTTCAGATGCTTCGCGAGCTCGCGGATCCCCAAGGACGTCTCTCCCCTCCGGCACCTCAAGAGTGCAACCGAACCCATACGCAGCGCCACAAGCGGATTGACAGGCCGACACGTCCGATATCAATATCGTAAACGTTTACGGCGACACAATCGAACAATCCGCCGAGCCGAGGGAGCGAGATCGAAGTGCGAGCCGTCTTAGCCGGATGTGGCGCCATGAGCCGGGCCTGGCTCGAAGCCGCCCGCCAGATCGAGGGGCTGGAGGTGGTCGGCCTGGCCGACCTCGAACCCGGGCGAGCCCGCGGCCGGGCCGAAGAATTCGGGCTGGCCGGCGCCGAGATCGGCACCGATGTGCCGGCCCTGCTGGACCGGCTGAAACCCGACATCCTGTTCGACGTGGTTGTGCCGGCCGCCCGCCGCGACGTGGTGCTGGCGGCCTTCGCCCGCGGCTGTCACGTGCTGAGCGAGAAGCCGATGGCCGACAGCCTGGAGGCCGCGCGGGAACTGGTGGCCGCGGCGAGGGCAGCCGGGCGGCTGCACGCGGTGGTGCAGAACCGGCGCTACATCCCCGGCATCCGGCGCCTGCGCCGGGCGGTCGAGAGCGGCCTGATCGGCGAGCTGACCGGCGTGCATTGCGACTTCTTCATCGGGCCGCATTTCGGCGGCTTCCGCGAGGAGATGCAGCATGTGCTGCTGCTGGACATGGCGATCCACACCTTCGATGCCGCTCGCCTGGTCGCCGGCCGCCGCCCCCTCGCCGTCTACTGCCATGAGAGCAACCCGGCCGGGTCGTGGTACGCGCATGGCGCCAGCGCCAACGCCATCTTCGAGCTGGAGGGCGGCGCCGTCCTGACCTATCGCGGCAGCTGGTGCGCCGAAGGGCTGCGCACCAGCTGGGAGAGCCAGTGGCGCCTGACCGGCACCAGGGGCAGCCTGAGCTGGGACGGGGCCGAGGGCTTTCGCGCCGAGGTCGCGACCGACCGGCGCGACGGGCTGTTCTTCGAGCCTGAAGCGGTCGCGGTGCCGCCGGCGGACCCGGCCGACCCGACCGGCGGGCATCTCGGCGTCATGCGCGATTTCGTCGGCGCCATCCGCGCGGGCACCGAGCCCGAGACGGTCGGCCACCAGAACTTCCACAGCCTCGCCATGGTCTTCGCCGCGATCGAGAGCGCGCGCCAGGGCCGCCGCGTGGCCATCCAGACGATCGAGGAATCATGACCAGCGCCAAGCCTGCCCGGACCGGGCACCAGGACATCCGCATCGGCACGATGGTGAAGGCCAATGGCGACGACCCGGCCGGCTATGTCCGCCAGATCATCGCCCATGGCTTCGAGAGCATCGAGCCGTTCTTCTGGCAGACTCTGGGCGGCAAGGACATCCCCCGCCTGGCCGGCCAGATCCGCGAGGCGATCGGCGACAGCGGCGTCACCGTCGGCGCGCTCGGCATGTTCGGCAACCCGCTGGAGGACCAGGCGCAGGACCGCGAGACCCTGGCCGGATGGGAAGCGCTGATCGACAACGCCCATCTGTTCGGCACCGACATCGTCGCCGGCTTCACCGGCCGGGTGCGCGGCCGGCCGCTGGAGGAGAGCCTGCCGCGGTTCAAGGAGGTGTTCGGCCGTCTCGCCAAGCGCGCCGCCGACAAGGGCGTGCGCCTGGCCTTCGAGAACTGCCCGATGGAGGGCAGCTGGAAATCCGGCGACTGGAACATCGCCCACAACCCTGCCGCCTGGGAGCTGATGTTCGACGCCCTGCCGGACGACAATCTCGGCCTGGAATGGGAGCCGTGCCACCAGCTGTACTACCTGATCGACCCGGTGCCCCAGATCCGGCGCTGGGCGCCGAAGATCTTCCACGTCCACGGCAAGGACGCGACGGTGCGCTGGGACGTGGTCAAGGAGCATGGCGTGCATGGCAAGGTGCCCTTCGCCTTCCACCGCACCCCCGGCTTCGGCGACACCGACTGGACCCGCGTGATCACCGAGCTGCGGCTGGCCGGCTTCCGCGGCGCGATCGACATCGAGGGCTGGCACGACCCGGTCTATCGCGACGACCTGGAGATGACCGGCCAGGTCGAGGGCCTGCGCTATCTGCAGCGCTGCCGCGGCGGGGAGTTCGTCGCCAATCCGCAATAGAACAACCAACACAGTGGAGGAAGCTTATGTCCAGGACCCTGCGATTGCTGTTGGGAACCGCCGCCCTTCTCGCCTCCGCCACCCTCGCCCGGGCCGAGCCGGTGACGCTGGAGGTCTGGACCCATGACGAGGACGAGACCAAGTTCACCTACGTCTTCGTAAAGGAATTCCAGGCCCAGCACCCCGACATCACGATCAACCTCAAGCACGTCAATTTCGCCGACGTGGTGAACGACGCCATGCGCGCCTACGCCGCCGGCTCGGCCCCCGACGTGATCGGCATCGACAATCCCGAGACCGCGATGTTCGCGGCGCGCGGGGTGTTGCTGGACCTGTCGCCCTATGTCGAGCAGTCGCAGGTGATCAAGGCCGACGCCTTTTATCCCGGCCCGCGCAACTCCTCGACCTGGGACGGCAAGCTGTTCGCCATCCCGCGCGCCTCCAACACCCTGGCGCTCTACTACAACGCCGACATGTTCAAGACGGCGGGGCTCGACCCCGACAAGCCGCCGCAGACCTGGGATGATCTCTATCAGACGGCGAAGACGCTGACTGACCCGGGCAAGAACGTCTACGGCCTCGCCTTCTCCGCCATCGGCACGGAGGAAGGCACCTTCCAGTTCCTGCCCTTCATCCAGAGCGCCGGCGCCGATTACGACAGCGTCGGCTCGGACGGCGCGGTGCGGGCGCTGGAGTTTTGGCAGAAGCTGATCGACGAGAAGCTGGCGTCGCCCGACACGCTGATTCGCAGCCAGTATGATTCGACCGGCACCTTCAACGCCGGCAACGCCGCCATGGCGATCTCCGGGCCGTGGGAGCTGCCGCGCATGGCCAAGGAGGCCAAGTTCGACTGGCGGGTCGCGCTGTTCCCGGTGGAGAAGCAGGGCAGCCCACGCGCCTCGGCCCTCGGCGACTTCAACAACGTGATCTTCAAGACCTCCAAGCACCCGAAGGAGGCGTTCATGCTGCTGGAATACATCTATTCGCAGAACCACCGGATCTGGAACGAGTTCGGCCTGTTGCCGCCGGTCCAGAACGCCAAGGCCGACTCGCCGCAATGGCCGAAGGCCTATGCCGTGTTCACCGAGCAGATGCAGTACGCCCGGCCGCGCGGCCCGAACCCGGACTGGCCGAAGATCTCGAAGGCGATCCAGACCGCGATCCAGTCGGCCCTGACGCATCAGAGCGACGCGAAGACGGCGCTGCAGACCGCCCAGGCAACGATCGACCGCGTGCTGAAGAAGTGAGGCGGAGCACCGCCATCGCCGCAACAACGAGTCCCCCCTCCCCTCGCGGGAGGGGGGCAGGGGGAGGGGGTTGTCGATGACGAGCACCCGAACCGGCCAATCCATGACCGATCGATCGGTCAGCCTTAATCCGTCGATGGCGGCTCCGGCGGCGCGAGCCCCCTCCCCCTATCCTCCTCCTCCCGCAGGGGGAGGAGGGACTCAAAGGACTTCTCGCCGCTCCACCCTCACCCGCATCCCCCTGATCCGCACCCTGCGGGACGGCAGCGGCTTCGACGTCACCCTGGTGCTGTGCGCGGTCGGCTACCTGCTGGTCTTCGCCGCCTTCCCGCTGGCCTACACGCTGGTGATGTCGCTGCAGCAGGTCGACCTCTTCTCGCTGGCCTCCTTCGACCGGCCCTTCGCCGGGCTGGACAACTACCGCGACGTGTTCAGCCGGCCGGAGGCGCTGCAGATCCTGAAGAACACGGTGATCTTCGTGGTGCTGTCGATCACCTTCCAGCTGAGCATCGGCTTCGGCCTGGCGCTGTTCTTCCAGCAGCCCTTCCCCGGCGCGACCTATATCCGCGGCGTGTTCCTGGCCGGCTGGATCATGCCGGCCCTGGTGGTCGGCGCGATCTGGAAATGGATCCTGGCCGGCGATTTCGGCGTGCTGAACTATGCCCTGACCAGCCTGCATCTGACCGGCGGCAAGATCTTCTGGCTGTCGGACCCCGATTTCGCCCTGTTCGCCGTGATCATCGCCAACATCTGGCTGGGCATCCCGTTCAACATGATCCTGCTGTCGGTCGGGCTGGCCGCGATCCCGGGCGACCTGTACGAGGCGGCGGAGATCGACGGCGCCCGGGCGTTCCGGCGCTTCCTGCACATCACCCTGCCGATGATGCGGTCGACCCTCGGCGCCGTGGTGGCGCTCGGCATCATCTTCACGTTGCAGCAGTTCGACCTGATCGCGGCCCTGACCAAGGGCGGCCCGGCCAACGCGTCGAACGTCGCCCAGTACTGGTCCTGGCAGATGTCGTTCGAGACTTACGAGATCTCGGCCGGCAGCGTCGTCGCCGTGCTGATGATAGCGCTGGTGATCCTGGTCGCGGCGCTCTACGTCCGCTCGACCGAGCGGGAGCATGCGGCGTGAAACCGGCAAAGCCCTTCATCCTGCTGGGCTTCGCCCTGCTGTTCGCGGCGATCTACCTGTTCCCGCTGTACTGGATGTACGTCACGGCGTTGAAATCCGGCACCGAGATCTTCGCCTTCCCGCCGAGCGTCTGGCCCACCGATCCGCAATGGCAGTTCGGCCGGATCTTCGCCGAGCACGCGATGGACCGGTATCTGTGGAACTCGTTGCTGATCGCGATCGGCACCACGGCGCTGGCGACGCTGATCGGCACCGGCGCCGCCTATGCCCTGTCGCGCCATCGCAACGCCTGGACCGCGGTGGCGCTGTTCCTGGTGCTGATGCTGCAGGTGCTGCCGCCGTCGCTGATGGTGACGCCGATCTTCGTCGCCTTCAGCCAGGTCGGCCTGCTGGAGACTCCCCGCGCCGCGGTGGTGCTGGCGCAGACCGCCAAGGTGCTGCCGCTCTACATCGTGCTGTGCCGGTCGACCTTCCTGCAGGTGCCGCGCGAGCTGGAGGATGCGGCGCGGGTGGACGGCGCCTCGCGCATCGGCGCCTTCCTGCGGATCATGATCCCGCTGGCCCGCAACGGCATCCTGGTGGTGTCGGTGCTGATCTTCCTGCAGTCCTTCGGCGAATACGTCTATTCGCGCTCGCTGATCGCGGCCGAGAGCCTGCAGACCGCGACGGTCGGCCTGTCCGCCTTCATGGGCACGAACACCAATGACTGGGGCGGGATGATGACCTATGCCGCGATCTACGTGACCCCGATCCTGATCGTCTTCGCCCTGCTGCAGCGCCGGATCGTCAGTGGGCTGACCGCCGGGGCGCTGAAGTAGGGATCAGTAGCCGCCGCCCTTGGTCCCCTTTCCGGCGCCCTCGCGGTATGCCTTGTACGCGGCCACCGAGTCCGAGGCCGCCTGGCGCAGATAGGGCACGTCGCCGCCGCCGGTGACCATGCGGTAGCCGCGGTCGAACAGCTCGGTCCAGGTGGAGGCGCTGCTGGGCACGGTTCCGAGCGGCGTGCCGGTCGGCCGCACCGCGTCCTCGATCTGCCTGACCAGGTCCTGCACCCGCGGGTCGTGCAGTTGCTCCAGCAGGCCGATCGAGCCACCGAGGTCGTTGACGCCGATGAACACCATGTCGATGCCGTCGACCCTGGCGATCGCCGCGGCCTCGGGCACGGCATCCTTGGATTCGATCTGGGCCAGCAGCAGCAGGTTGTCGTTCGCCTTGCGCATGTAGTCTGGCTCGAAGCCGTAGGTCGAGGCGCGCACCGCCCCGGCGGCGTAGCCCCGGCGGCCGGCCGGCGGGTAGCGGCAGGCGCGCACCAGTGTCTCGGCCTCGGCCGCGCTCTCGATCATCGGCACCATCAGGCTGTCGGCGCCGGCATCCAGCACCCGCTTCAGCCAGACCGGGTCATGCGCCGGCACCCGCACCACCGCCGGGGTGTCGGACGCCTGCACCGCGCGCAGCAGGTCGACCGTGTCGTCGATTCCGCCGGGCCCGTGCTCGGTGTCCAGGATGACGAAGTCGAAGCCGGCATGGGCCATGATCTCGGCCACCGTGGGCGAACCGCTGCCGACCCAGGCGCCGAACAGTTGGTCGCCGCGGCGCAGCCGTTCCTTCAACCGGTTGGGGCGAAACATTCCGGGGTTCCCTCCTCGCTTTCCCAGGAGTGTACGCACCCCTCCTTATGTCCGACAACAGGCCAGCATGGCCGCCCGGACCATCCGCCAGTTTTCTCGGCGCCGTTCTCTCCCTATATTCTGCCGGTCATGAACTCACTCGGTTTCGACAAGCCCCCTGCCGCGACGCGCGTCGTGGTCGCCATGTCCGGCGGCGTGGACAGCTCCGTCGTCGCGGCCCAGCTTGCCGAGCAGGGCTATGACGTCGTCGGCATCACGCTGCAGCTGTACGACCACGGCATCGCCATCCAGAAGAAGGGGGCCTGCTGCGCCGGGGCCGACATCTACGACGCCCGCACCGTGGCCGACCGCATCGGCTTCCCGCACTACGTGCTGGATTACGAGAGCCGCTTCGGCCAGGCGGTGATGGAGGATTTCGCCGACAGCTACCTGCGCGGCGAGACGCCGATCCCCTGCATCCGCTGCAACCAGAAGGTCAAGTTCCGCGACCTGATGGACTTCGCGCGCGACCTCGGCGCCGACTGCCTGGCCACCGGCCACTACGTCCGCCGGGTCGAGGGTCCGCAGGGGCCGGAGCTGCACCGCGCCGTCGATCCGGGCAAGGACCAGAGCTATTTCCTGTTCGCCACCACGGCCGAGCAGCTGGGCTTCCTGCGCTTTCCGCTGGGCGGCAGCAGCAAGGCCGAGACCCGAGCCGAGGCGGTGCGGCTGGGCCTGGTCGTCGCCGACAAGCCGGACAGCCAGGACATCTGCTTCGTGCCCGAGGGCCGCTATGGCGAGGTGGTGGCGCGGCTGCGCCCCGGTGCCGTCGGGCCCGGCGAGATCGTGCATCTCGACGGCACTGTGCTGGGCCGGCACCAGGGCATCGTCCACTACACCATCGGCCAGCGGAAGGGCCTGGGCATCGGCGGCCGCAAATCGAATGACGAGCCGCTCTACGTCGTCCGGCTCGACCCCGAGGCGAAGCGCGTGATCGTCGGCCCCTGGTCGGCGCTGGCCCGGCACAGCGTGGCCCTGACCGAGCTGAACTGGCTGGACGCGGCGCCCGGACCGGAAGGCCGGGTGGTCGAAGCCAAGCTGCGCTCCGCCCAGTCGCCGGTGCCGGCGACGGTGCGGCTGACCGGCCCTGATGCGGCGGTGCTGGAGCTGCATGCGCCGCAGCACGGGGTGGCGCCGGGGCAGGCCGCTGTGCTTTATGACGGCGACCGCGTGCTCGGCGGCGGCTTCATCGCCCGGGCCGAGCGCGCCGCCGCCTGACCTCACCGATTCGCGGACAGAAAGGACACTTTGCCCATGTCGCTCGACGCCCTCGCCGAAGCCGTGCGCGGCCGCGCTGCCGGCGGCCCCGCGCTCGACGCCCGGGTCAAGTTCGACCTCGGCGCCGATGGCTTCATCGTGCTGGACGGGACCGGACCGGCCCCCGAGGTGTCGATCGGCGACGCCCCGGCCGACGTGACCCTGGCCATGAAGGCGGAGACGCTGCGGCGGATGATCGACGGATCGCTGAGCCCGACCATGGCCTACATGACCGGCAAGATCAAAGCCAACGGCTCGCTGACCGTCGGCATGAAGCTGGCAGCGCTGCTGGACGATTGAGGGACAGCAAAGTCTCCGTTCCTCTGCCTTCCTTTTCCCTGTCATTGCCGGGCTTGACCTACGGCTGTCCGGTTAAGCTTTTTGGTTGCAGATTAGGCGGGAACTAAACTTTTATTGTCATTGCCGGGCTTGACCCGGCAATCCAGAGGCCACCAAGAGCCGCTCTTGAAAGCCCCTGGATCCTCGGGTCAAGCCCGAGGATGACAGTGAAATAGAATGCCACCCAAGATGAACACGCGTTGGTTGCGATTCTTCCTCAACCGGACAGCCGTGGGCTTGACCCGGCAATCCAGAAGATGTCGACAGCCTCTGGATGCCCGGGTCAAGCCGGGCATGACAGATGGGTAGGCGAGCCTCATCCTCCCCGACACTTCGACGGAAACCGCAGCGTCCGCGCGCGACAGGCGCCCGCGCGCGGGGCATGGTCGGGCCACCCATCGAGGAGGCCCCCATGTCCGCACCCGCCGCCGAGCGCCCGCCGGTCACCGACTATCTGCTGCTGGTGCTGCTCGCCACCCTCTGGGGTGCCTCCTACAGCTTCATCAAGCTCGGCGTCGCCACCATCCCGCCGGTGACGCTGATCGCGGCACGCACCGTGATCGCCGGCGCCATCCTGCTGCTGGTGCTGCGGCTGCGCAGCATCCGCATGCCGACCGACGGCCGGACCTGGCGGCTGTTCGCGGTCCAGGCGCTGGTCAACAGCACCATCCCCTTCGTGCTGATCGCCTGGGCGGAGACCCGGGTCGATGCCGGGCTGGCGGCGATCCTGAATTCGACCTCGCCGATCTTCACCTTCCTGTTCACCTGGGCGGTGACCCGGCACGAGGCGGTGACCGGGCGCAAGCTGTTCGGCATCGCCGCCGGGGTCGCCGGGATCGTGCTGGTGATCGGCCTCGACGCCCTGTCCGGCGCCGGGCAGGCGCTGCTGCCGCAGTTGGCGATCGTCGCCGCCACGGTGTGCTACGGCGTCGCCGCCATCTTCGGCCGCAACTTCAAGGGGCTAGACCCGATGGTGCCGGCCGCAGGGTCGATGCTGTCCGGCGCCGCCATGCTGGTCCCGCTGAGCCTGGTGCTGGACCGGCCCTGGACGCTGGCGCCATCCGCCAGCTCGCTCGGCGCGCTGGCCGGGCTGGCCGTGGTCTCGACCGCCCTGGCCTTCGTGCTCTACTTCCGGCTGATCGCCTCGCTCGGCTCGGTCGCCACCATGGCACAGGCCTATCTGCGGGTGCCCGTGGGCGTGGCGATCGGCGTCGTCCTGCTCGGCGAGACCCCGGCCCCGACCGCGCTGTCCGGCCTGGTGCTGGTGGTGATCGGCGTCGCCGCCATGACCCTGCCCGGCCGGGCGCGGGCCAAGGTCCGGCCGGCCTAGCTCGCCGGCGTTCCCGCCACCACCGCGGTCGGATTCTCGACCTGCAGAACCCGGGCGGCCACCGCCTTCACCTGGGCCGGCGTCACCGCCTCGATCAGGCCGGGGTATTTCTCGATGAAGTCCCGGCCGCGGCCGGCGAGCTGCAGCGACAGCACATAGGACGCCAGGGCGTCATGCGAGGCGAAGCCCAGCGGATAGCTGCCGATCAGGTAACTCTTGGCTTCCGCCACCTCCTGGTCGGTCGGGCCGTCCTTCGCCAGCCGCGCCATTTCGTCCCGGATCACCGACAGGCTTTCCCCGGCCTTGTCCGCGCGGGTGCCGGCGGTGATCAGCAGCAGCCCGGCATGCTTGAGCTGGATGGTGTCGCTGTCGACCGAATAGGCGAGGCCGCGCTGCTCTCGCACCGCGCGGTACAGCCGCGAGGTGAAGGTCGAGCCGCCGAGGATGTGGTTCATCACGATCGCCGGGAAATAGTCCGGGTCGTCGCGCCGCGGCGCCGGGAAGCCGAGCTGGATCGACGCCTGCGACACCGCCATCGGCACCGTTTCGGTGCCCTTGGCAGCGACCTCGATCTCCGGCACCGGCGTGCGGTCGCCCTTGGCCGGCAAACCGCCGAAGACGCGGTCGAGCGCCGGCCCGAGCGTGGCGGCATCGATATCGCCGACCACGGCCAGGCGCAGCCCGTCGCGCGCGAACAGGCGGCGGCGCAGATCCTGCAGGTCGGCGGTGCCGATCGCGGCGACGCTGTCCCTGGTGCCGTCTGACGGCCGGCCATAGGGATGGCCGGGGAAGGCGGCGGCGGACCAGCGGTCGTCGGCGATGGTGCCGGGGTCATTCTCCTGGAAGTTCAGATCGGCGATCCGGCCGGCCTTGATCCGGTCGAAATCGCCCTGTTCCAGCCGCGGTTCGGCCAGAGCCAGGCGCAGCAGCTCGAAGGCGGCGTCGCGCTCGGTGGTCAGCGTCTTCAGCTTGCCGCCGCTGTAGTCCTGCGAGGTCGAGAAGCCGAGCTGAATCGAACGGTCGGCCAGGGCGGTCTTGAAGCCGGACGCGTCGTACGGCCCCGCCCCCTCGGTCAGCATCTCGCCGAGCAGCGAGGCGAGGCCGGCCTTGCCGTCCGGGTCCTGGGCGGCGCCGCCGTCGAAGGAGAAGGAGACGGTGACGGCCGGCACGGTGTGGTCCTCGATCAGCCAGGCCTCGATCCCGCCGGGGCTGACCACGCGGTCGATCGTGGTCGCGGCGGCGGGCAGCGTGGCGGCGGCGAGCAGCAGGCCGGTCAGGGCGGCGCGCAAGGCAGCGCGCAATGGGGAAAGCATCGCGTTCATCGGTGTCATCCTCGCGCGGTCAGGGCTGCTTGGCCTGGGTGGCATCCGCCGGCCGGGTCAGGAGCCCGGTGACGGAGCGCGGCGGCTGCAGATAGGTGCGGGCCGCCTGCTGCACATCAGCGGCCTTGACCGCGGCGATGCGGCCCGGCCAGCCCTGCACGTCGGCGACGCTGCGGCCCAGCGCCGCCGCCTCGCCGAAGACCCGGGCCAGCGCCCCCGGGTCGTCCTGGCCGTAGATCGCGCCGGCCAGCAGGCGGCGCTTGGCTCGGGCCAGCTCTTCCTCCGGCACGGCCTCGTCGCGCACGCCGGCCAGCACGGCATCCATCGCCGCCTCGAGATCCGGCAGGGTCACATCGCCGCGCGGCACGGCATAGACGGCGAAGGGGCTGTAGTCGAGCGCGTCCGGGTCGTATCCGGCGCCGGCCATGGCTGCCAGGCTCTGGGCCTTGCCCTGCCCGGTCACCAGGGCCCGGTACAGCCGGCCGGTCTCGCCCGACAGCACCGATGCCAGCACCTGCAGCGCCGCGGCCTCGCCCGGCGCCGCGGTGACCACCGACGGGGCCAGGTAGTTGCGGCGCAGATAGGGCTGGCCGGCGCGGGCGTCGGTCAGGTCCAGCCGGCGCGGTGCCGGCGGCTGCGGCTCCTGCGGGCGGATGCGCGGCGGCGGCTCGGCCCGGCGCTTGACCGGCCCGTAGATCTCCTCCGCCTGCGCCTTCACGGCGGCGGGGTCGACGTCGCCCGCGATCACCACCGTGGCGTTGTTCGGCGTGTAGAAGCGGTCGTAGAAGGCCAGCGCGGTGTCGCGGTTCAGCGCCTCGATCTCCGAGGGCCAGCCGATCACCGGCGCGCGATACGGATGGTTGAGGTAGAGCACGGCGTTCATCGCCTCGCCGAGGCGGGACGACGGCTCGTTCTCGATCCGCATCCGCCGCTCCTCCAGCACCACGTCGCGCTCGGCGTTGACCCGCTTCTCCTCGAGCACGAGGTTCTGCATCCGGTCGGCCTCGTAGCGCATCACCAGGGCCAGGTTCTCTTTGGCCACGGACTGGTAATAGGCGGTGTAGTCGGCGGTGGTGAAGGCGTTCTCGACCCCGCCGATCGCCGCCAGCTCCTGCGAGTACCCCTGCGGGTGCGAGGTGGTGCCGTGGAACATCAGATGTTCCAGGAAATGGGCGTTGCCGGACTGGCCCGGCGGCTCGTCGGCGGCGCCGACGCGGTACCACACCATCTGCGTCACCACCGGGGCGGTGCCGGCCGGGATGACGATGAACTGCAGCCCATTGCCGAGGGTGAAGCTCTGGGCCTGCGGCGCGATCCGCAGATCGTCCGGCAACGGCGCCGGGGCCGCCAGCGGCGGGGCGGCCGCCGGGGCGGCGGGGGGC